>NZ_QRMX01000005.1:0-166073 GCF_003472805.1 Acidaminococcus sp. AM05-11
ATAAAAGAAGGATGGCAGAAATCTGCCATCCCACAATAAAACGTGAAGAGCCTGATTTTTTAGGGGTTAATTGAATTTCAGTACGGCGCCCTGGGCGGCAGAAGAAACCAGGGAAGCGTAGCGGGCCAGGTAGCCCCGCTGTACTTTGGGGGGCGGGCAAACCCAGTTTTTCCGGCGTTCTTCCAGTTCCTCGTCGGTAAGGCGGACATTGAGCTTCCGGTTGGGGATATCGATGTCGATGATGTCCCCGTCTTCAATCAGGGCAATGTTGCCGCCTTCCCGGGCTTCCGGAGAGATGTGGCCAATGCAGGCGCCCTGGGTGGCACCGGAGAAGCGGCCATCGGTGAGCAGGGCTACGGAGCTGCCCAGGCCCATGCCGGTAATGACGGCGGTGGGGTTAAGCATTTCCCGCATACCCGGACCGCCTTTGGGCCCTTCATAGCGGATAACCACCACGTCACCCGGTTTGATTTCCTTGCCTACGATGGCTACGATGGCTTCATCTTCTGAATTGAATACCCGGGCGGGACCTGTATGGGTCAGCATTTCCGGCACTACGGCGCTTTCCTTGACCACGGAGCAGTCCTTGGCCAGGTTGCCCTTCAAGATGGCAATGCCGCCGGTTTTCCGGACCGGGTCTTTGACGGTGTGAATGACTTCTGGACGGAGAATCTTGGCTCCCTTGATGTTTTCGCCTACGGTTTTGCCGGTAACGGTCAGGCAATCCTTTTCAATGAGTCCGGCCCGGGACAGCTCGTGCATTACGGCCCGGATGCCGCCGGCTTCCTCCACGTCCACCATGTGGAAGGTGCCGCTGGGGGAGAGTTTGGTCAGGTAAGGGGTCTTTTTGCTGATTTTATCAAATTCTTCCAGGGACAGGTCCACGCTAGCTTCATGGGCAATGGCCGGCAGATGGAGGCAGGTGTTGGTGGAGCCGCCCATGGCCATATCCACAGTAATGGCGTTTTTGAAGGCTTTGGCGGTCATAATGTCCTTGGGACAGATGTTGTGTTTTAACAGGTCCATGATCCGTTTCCCGGCTTCCTTGGCCAGGGCCACCCGGGCACCCTGATAGGCAGCAGGAATGGTGCCGTTGCCGGGCAGACCCATACCCAGTACTTCCGTCAGGGAGTTCATGGTGTTGGCCGTAAACAGGCCGGCACAGGAACCGCAGCCGGGGCAGGCACAGTGTTCGATTTCGGACAGCTTATGCTTGGAAATCTTGCCGGCTTCAAAGCGGCCGGCAGCTTCAAACACGGTGCTGACGCTGATATCCTTGCCTTCGTAGCGGCCGGGCAGCATGGGGCCGCCGCTGACTACAATGGCGGGGATGTTCAGCCGGGCTGCTGCCATGAGCATACCCGGAACAATCTTATCACAGTTGGGGATGAGCACCAGGGCGTCAAAGGCGTGGCCATTGGCTACGGCTTCAATACTGTCTGCCACCAGTTCCCGGCTGGCCAGGGGGTATTTCATCCCGTCGTGGCCCATGGCAATGCCGTCGCAGATGCCAATGGCAGGGAATTCAATGGGGGTGCCGCCGTTTTCCAGGACACCATATTTAACGGCCTTGGCAATGCGGTCCAAATCCATATGGCCGGGAATAATCTCGTTTTGGGCGTTGCAGATGCCAATCAGCGGTTTTTTCAATTCATCTTCGGTGTAACCCATGGCATAGAACAAAGAGCGATGGGCAGCGCGGGTGGAACCTTTTTTTACGGTGGTACTTCTCATAATGTCTCCCCTTCTTCTTTTCAAAAAATGTTAAATGTAAGCTCTAATTTACCACGTTTTGTAACGGCTGTCAACCTTTCAAGGAAGTTCGTGGATGAACATACAGGGTTTTCTGTCCGGTGTAGATGACAAAGCCGGGTTTGGCACCGCTGGGCTTTTTCACCAGGTGTTTCTCCGCGCAGTCTACGGCTACCCGATCAGAATTCTTGCCCTTGCTGTAACCGGCGGCCAGGGAAGCGGCCATAAGAATATCTTCTTCCCGGGGCTGAGGCAGGGTGGTTTTCAGGATTACGTGGGAACCGGGGATGTTCTTGGCGTGGAACCACAGGTCCTTGCCCCGGCCCAGCTTAAAGGTCACGTAATCATTTTGCTTATTGTTCTTCCCTATATATAAGGTAGTTTCCGGGGAAAGTACAATTTTCAGGGGTTCGGATTTGCTCTGGGTGGGTACCCGCTTTTTGGAGGAGGGGAGGAGTCCCAGCTGGATAATTTCCTGTTTGATTTCCCCAATCTCTCCCTTGGTGACGGCGGTGTCCAGGGAGGCGTCCAGGGACTGGAGGTAGGTGAGCAGGTCCTGGGCTTCCTGCTGTTGAAGCTTGATTTCTCCCACCGCCCGTTTGAATTTGTTGTACTTCTTGTAGTAGGCCTGGGCATTTTCCATGGGGTTTAGGGAGGGGGAGAGGGAAATTTTCATAGGTTTGCTGTCATAGATATTGGGCAGTTCACAGGAAGTCTGGCCTTTTTTCACCTGCCAGCCGTAGGCCATCAGGGTATCCGCCATGATTTTCTGCTCTTCGGCGTTTTCCGCCTTGGCCAGGTCCTGGGCCAGGAATTTCAGCTTCTTGGCCACTTTTGCTTCCTGGGTAACCACCAGTTTGGTCAAGAGGTCCTTGTCGGGAATCTGGACGGGAACCAGGGAGGCACTGTAGGCCTGGGCTTCCAGCAGGGAAGCAAAAGGCTTTTGGGTCCACTCCGGATGGGTTTGGGGCACATAGGGCACCAGATTTTTCATCCGGTTGTGGCTGTCAATCTGGGCAATTACGGTGGAATCGGTGCCGTCCAGGCGTTTGCCGATTTCTGCCTGGAGGCCGGCCAGGGCTTTTTCCAGCTGCTGGGCCTGGGTCAGCTCCAGCAGGTTGGCCGGGCCGGAAATCCCAGCCCGGAGCAGTACTTCCTGGGCGGTATAGCGGCCAATGCCCTGGGTGGCGGAAATCAGCGCCTGTTCCAGGGGCAGGTCCCCGCAGGCAGTTACCGCTTCCCTAAGGGCGTGGGGAGAGGTTTGGAGAAAGTCCAGCCCGTCCTGGGCTGGGGGATATGCGTAAGGCTGGTTGGGCAGGATTTGACGGACCCGGCTTTGGAATTTACCAATATGGCGCAGGGCATCCAGAATGATACCCTGTTCGTTTACGAAAATAATATTGCTGTTTTTCCCGGTCAGCTCCAGCACCAGGCGCTTGGTGATGATTTTCCGTTCCGCGCCAATGCTGTCCACGGACAGGGTAATAATCCGGTCCAGGCCCTGCTGGCTGATTTTGGTGATGCGGCCTTCTTCCAGGTGTTTGCGCAGCAGCATACAGAAGGAAGGGGGGAGATCCGGCCGTTCAGGCAGGGTTTGGGGCAGGGTGATCAGGGGCGTGTCACCGCCCATGTCCACCAGGAGATTTTCGGTATGGTTCTGGGTATTGATCTGCAGCAGCAGGGAACTTTTGCCGGGCATAAAAATCTTGAAAATTTTGCCGCCCAAAAGCCGGCGGCTCAGTTCCTGGGTCAGTACCTGTAGGGTGATGCCTTCTAAGTTCATGGTAGGTTCCTCTCTTTGTGCTTTCCGCCCGCGGTGAAAAGGGTGGGGCTTTCAGCGAAATCAACTCCCCGCGGGTTTGCACCCTTGCGTGGAATTCGTTATAATATTTAAGTTAGGATGCGTGTTAAGGCACGTCTCCTCCAGTATAATATGACTGAACAGTTCGGTCAAACCGCAAAGGAGAGGAATCAATGAAAAAAGTAGGATTTCTAGCAGCTGCGCTGCTTCTTGTTTCCCAGACCGCCTTCGCCATGCTTCCCCTTACGGATGGAGCCATCAGTCAGGCCCAGGTCTATGGCCTGGAGCGGAGAAATGCCCCATTAGGGGAACTGGTTGCCCCGTGGACCGTATACGACCGGAAGCAGACCAATAAGTATGGCCTGCGGGAACGGGTCATTGTGTATACGCCCTATCTGACGGCAGCCGTGGATGCCCAGCAGACGGGAAAAAACGGTCAAAAGCCCACCCCGGAACAGGGGTTGAAGGTAGCCAAGCAGTACGATGGGGTTCTGGCCTTGGGGTTAAATATTTCCACCAGTGTAAAACTGGAGCCCAAATCCCTCAAGGTGAAGATGTACCAGGGTACCAATGTGTTTGAGCCCTATTACGTGAACCTAAACAGTGCTTCCCAGCGGGATATGCAGGTGGTCAATGCCCAGACGGGAGCTTTGCAGAATGCCAATGTGTGGGATTTGCAGTATTATGTGTATTTTGATCTGTCAAAAATTGATGCCAACCGGGTGATGGTACTGTCCGTTCAGGATGAGTACGGCGGTACCCGGGAGTTTGTATTAAACCTGACAAAAATGAACTAACTCTAAGGGAGCGTGGAAAGCGTGGTACAAAGCATGACCGGTTACGGCCGGGGAGAAGTCCAAAAAGATGATTTTTCATTTACCATTGAAATCAAGACGGTCAATCACCGGTATGCAGAACTGGCCATGCGCCTGCCCCGCTTCCTGAATCCAGTGGAAAACCGTATCCGGAAGCAGATTTTGGATCAGCTGCTGCGGGGACGGATTGATGTTTTTATTACCGCCAGCTACACGGGAACAGAAGGACGCCGAGTAAAGATTGACAAAGGGCTGGTAAAGGCTTATTATGATAGTTTGAAAGATATGGCCCAAATGCTGTCGATTCCGGCGGAAAACCTGGGAAACCAGCAGGAAATTCTCTTCATTGCTGGCTGTGACCAGGTTATGGTCCCGGAAGACACCGAAGTTGACCTGGAAACCCTGTGGCCGCTGATGGAAAATGCAGTGCAGCAGGCAATTCAGCGGTGCCTTGCCATGCGGCAGCTGGAGGGAGACCATATTTCCCAGGATGTGGCAAACCGCATTGCCCTCATTGGACAGCAGCTGGCCCAGGTGGAAGCCCGGGCGCCGCAAACCGTTGCAGAGTACGAGCGCCGCCTCCGTGAGAAGATTCAGGCCCTGTTGGATGAGGCAGGCGCCGGGAAATTGGATCCGGCCGGTATCCTTCAAGAAACTGCTGTTTATGCGGATCGGGTCAACGTGACGGAAGAAATTGTCCGTTTGCACAGTCATCTGCAGCAATTTACCCAGATGCTTCACGAAGAAAAGCCGGTGGGACGGCGGATGGACTTTCTGGTACAGGAAATGAACCGGGAAGCCAATACCATTGCTTCCAAGGCCGGTGATGCCCAAATCATCCAAGTGATTGTGGATATGAAAGGCGAAATCGAGAAAGTCAGGGAACAAATCCAGAATATACAATAGAGTAGGAGAGAATTTATGGACATCAAATTGATCAACATCGGCTTTGGCAACATCGTTTCCGCACAGCGGGTGGTTACCATCATCGGACCTGAATCTGCCCCCATCAAGCGGATTATCCAAGACGGACGGGACAAGGGTGTGGTCATTGACGCCACCTACGGCCGCCGTACCAGAGCGGTCTTGATCATGGACAGCGGCCATGTGGTGCTGTCCGCCCTGCAGCCGGAAACCATCGCCAACCGGTTCAACACGGAAGATGCACCGGCTCCTCTGGCAGAGGATCTGAAGGAGGAAGAACATGAATAAACCCGAAGGTATTCTGCTGGTATTATCCGGCCCCAGTGGTGCTGGCAAAGGCACCATCTGCGCCCGCCTGCTGGAAAAACGGGAAGGCATGGCCTATTCCGTGTCCTGCACCACCCGGGAACCCCGGAAGGGGGAAGTGGATGGGAAAAACTATTTCTTTAAGAGCCGGGATGAGTTTGAAGATATGATCAAGAACAACGGCCTTTTGGAACACGCCTCCGTATATGGCAACTACTACGGGACGCCCCGCCAATACGTCATGGACAAACTGGCCGAAGGCCTGGATGTGGTCCTGGAAATCGATCCCCAGGGTGCCTTGCAGGTAAAAAAGAGCTTTCCGGACGGCGTTTTTGTATTCATTGTGCCTCCGTCCCTGGATGAACTGTCCAAGCGGATTTACAAACGGGGCACCGATGCTGTGGACGTGATCAAACGCCGGCTCAGTGCCGCTACCTCCGAACTGGCCTATGCTTCCAAGTACGACTATATTGTAGTCAACGACGAAGTGGAAAAGGCTACGGACAAGGTCAGCAAGATTATTGACGTGGAACACCTGCGGGTGGGCCGCACCTATTATATTGTGGATGAAATTTGCCAAATGAAAGATGGCGTCTGGGTCTGCGAGTAAGCAGAAAAGGAGAATACGTTATGTCTATGATTGATCCCTCTATCGATGATTTAGCAGAAAAAGTTGGCAGCAAATACGGCCTGGTTATTATGGCCGCCAAGCGTGCCCGCCAGCTGGTGGACCATGCGCCTGCCCTGGTAGAAAGCAAATCCAACAAACCTGTTTCCATTGCCATGGAAGAAATCGCCCAAGGCCTGGTAACCATTGCCGGGAAAGACGATTTGAAGAAGAAATAAAAGGAGCAGACCGGTGCTGGAAGAAAAAAAGATTCTTTTAGGCGTTACCGGCGGCATTGCTGCTTATAAGGCGGTTACCCTGACCAGCCGGCTGGTGCAGGCTGGGGCGCAGGTGCGGGTTATCATGACGGAAGCGGCCACCAAACTGGTGTCCCCGCTGCTGTTTAAGGAAATCAGTACCCACCAGGTAGCCGTGGGTATGTGGGGCGGCAACGATGAATTCAACGTGGAACACGTGGCTGTGGGCCGTTGGTGTGACCTGGTGGTGGTGGCTCCGGCTACCGCCAACATCATCAGCAAAATGGCTAACGGCCTGGCTGATGACCTGCTGTCTACTACGCTGCTGGCTTGTGACAAACCCAAAATCATTTGCCCGGCCATGAATACCAATATGCTGAACAATCCGGCCACGGCCCGGAACCTGGCCACCCTGCGGCAGGACGGCGTGGTGATTATGCCCAGTGCGGCTGGTCACCTGGCCTGCGGCATTAACGGGTCCGGCCGGCTGCCTGAGCCGGAAGATATTTTGGCTTTTATTGATGGGTATCTGGCTTCCCTCCACGGGGACCTGAAGGGTATGAAAATCCTGGTGACAGCCGGGGGAACCCGGGAAGCCATTGATCCGGTGCGGTTTATCGGCAACCGTTCCAGCGGCAAGATGGGCTATGCCATCGCCCGGGACGCGGCCCGGCGGGGCGCCCAGGTGATTCTGGTGTCCGGCCCTACGGCCCTTGAGCCGCCCCGGAATGTGGTGGTGCACCAGGTGGAAACCACCCAGGAAATGCTGGACGCGGTTTTGAGTGCCTACGACCAGGTAGATGCAGTGATCAAGGCAGCTGCTGTGGCTGACTACAAGCCCCATCACCAGGCAGAACAGAAAATCAAAAAGCAGGACGATAATCTGGTGCTGACCCTGGACAAAAACCCGGATATTTTGAAACTGCTGGGACAGCGGAAAAAACACCAGATTCTGGTGGGCTTTGCTGCCGAAACCCAAAACCTTTTGGAAAACGCTGCGGCCAAGGTGAAGAAAAAGAACCTGGATATGATTGTGGCCAACGATGTGACCATGCAGGGAGCGGGTTTCAGCACTGACACCAATGTGGTGAAGCTGCTGTATCCCGATGGAAAAATTGAAAGCCTGGGTCTTATGACCAAGGAAGAAGTGGGTAACCACATCTTGGATATTGTCCGGGAAAAGGTCGCCGCCAAACGCCAGGAAAAAGCCTGAAACAACGAAAAAGAACCCCAAGTACGCTGAGCACTTGGGGTTCTTCTGTGTCTATAAAGTTAATCCACCACCATGGTGTACTCCCGGGTATCCAGGTAGGTGTAGAGCATTTCCAGGGTATGGAACAATTTTTGCCGGGAATCATTTTTCAGGGCGCCGGGTTCTTCCGGGGGTTCCAAGGGAACCCGCACCACATTGGCACCGCTGAGTACGGACAACAGCTGGCCCTGGGCGTTGATCTTGTTCACTTCCGGGGGAGCGGTAATATCTGCCCGGGGGAACATAATTCGCACAATGGCTATCAGCCGCAGAAATTCTTCCAGGCTGGCCCGCTTTTCCTGTCGGAATGGGGTGTTGTCTCGGGGGATAAAGGGCACCAGGGAAATGGCCTTGGGGCTCAGTTCCTGGAGCAGGGTCAGGGAACGGGCCAGATATTCCGGCGTCTCAAAGGGCGCCCCTACTAGGAAGCCCGTATCCATGGTATAGCCAATCGCCTTGGCATCGTTGTAGCAGTCAATTTTGGTGGAAAGGGCCTGGGCAGGGGGATGGAGCTTGGAAAAATGCAGGGGGTCCGCTGTTTCGTAGCGAAGCAGGTAACCCTGGGCTCCGGCCTTGAACATCCGCTGGTAGGAGGCCTTGCTGCGCTCTTCCAGAGCCAGGCCAAGCTTTACCTCGGGAAACTGCTTTTTCAGGTTGGTCAAGAGATTGCACATGATCATGTCCGTGTAGTACTGGTCTTCCCCGGACTCCAAAATCAGGTACCGCATGCCCAGGTCGTATCCTTCCTGACAGGCACCCTTGATTTGCTCCCAGTTCAGCCGGAACCGGGGCAGCACAGTGTTTTCCGAACGCAGCTGGCAGTACAGGCAGTTTTTGGGACAGTGGTTGGTGAATTCCAAAACCCCTTGGACCTGGATAACCCGCTTGAACAGAACGGTTACGGCCTCTTGGGCAGCCCCAAACAGCTTGGCCCGGGTAACGGAATCCTCGGTTTGGAGCAGCGCAATAAATTCCTCGTCAGTGAGGATGGACTCCATTTTCAGTTTTTCTACCAGATCCTCCATGGCTGTTCCCCGCTTTCCCCTTAGAATAGTTTTATTATACTATATTTGCCCAGGGACGCCAAAGAAAAATTACAGCTGCAAGCATTTGGCCCTTGGGTGCGTCCTGGCAAAGCGAAAACTTGAAAGGCAGGGGGCGGAGGAGGTTGGGGCGCTGTCCTGCCTGCACGGCTAAAAATTTCCCTGCAAATAGAAAAAGCCAGGAACCCCTGACCGCTGCCCTTTTCTGAATTCCGGTGGGGGAATCAACTGCAGCCAGCGAAAGAGTTTCTGACCTAAAAAACAAAATTGGCGGAGAGGGTGGGATTCGAACCCACGGTCCCTTGCAGGATCGCCAGTTTTCAAGACTGGTGCCTTAAACCGCTCGGCCACCTCTCCGCATAACAAATCAAGTATAAACTAGGCCATTTCCCTTGTCAAGGAGAAACGAAGGCGAGCAAGGGGCGGAACACGTCTGACCTGGGAGAAAAAGGGAGAAAGGCTGCGAAGGAGGGGAGCTGGCTTAGAACACAGAATTGGAAATAGTCTGGGTGGAAGGGGAAAAGGGGAAGTAAAAACAGCTTTTAGAGCTGGAAGTATAGAAAATCGCAAAAAAGTATTGACAGCTTTGGCAATATCGTGTATAGTAACAGAGTCAGATAGTTCCAACGGAGTGGTACTCAAGTGGCTGAAGAGGACGGTTTGCTAAATCGTTAGGGGGGTTAAACCCCGCGTGGGTTCAAATCCCACCCACTCCGCCATTATTTTTATTATGACCGCATGCTTTTGGTAAGCAGGGCGGTTTTTTATTGCCCAAAATCGTGTGGAAAAGCAAAAATCGGAGAAAGCTCTAGGCTTCCTCCGATTTTTTGTGTGGTTTATTTCTTTTCTTTGGCTTCTTTCGGCTCTGGTGCGTCAGCGTTATAACCGGGTACCAGATCTCCAATGCCATTTAGAATGTAGTGGGGTTGGTAGGAGAACTTCTTGATATTCTCCCGGGTGGAAACGCCGGTAAGTACCAGGACAGTTTCTAAACCGGTTTCTACCCCAGCCACAATGTCCGTATCCATTCTGTCACCAATCATTACAGAATCCTCGGAATGGACGCCCAGCTTTTTCAGCCCGGTACGCATCATTAAAGGATTGGGTTTGCCGATGAAGTAGGCTTGCTTGCCGGTAGCCATTTCGATAGGCGATACCAAGGCCCGGCAGGCAGGAATGATACCCCGTTCACTGGGCCCGGTCAGGTCGGAGTTGGTGGCAATGAGCTTGGCCCCCTTGTGGATCAGCTCCGTGGCCTTGAGAATCATTTCGTAGTTATAGCCGGTGGTTTCCCCGACGACCACGTAATCTGGATTTACATCGTTAAAGGTAATGCCGGCATCGTACAGGGCGTTTAACAGGCCGTGAGCCCCGATTACGTAAGCAGAGCAGTCCGGCGCCTGGTTTTTGAGAAAATGTGCCGTAGCCAAAGCACTGGTGTAGAAATGGCTTTCTTCAATATCGATTCCCATGGCCAGCAGCTTTTTGCGCAGTTCCAGGGGAGAACGTTCACTGGAGTTGGTGAGAAAGAGAAATTGTTTCTTTTCTTTTTTCAGCCAGGCGACAAATTCCTTCACGCCGGGCAGCAGGGTGTTGCCATGATAGATGACACCGTCCATATCACTGATGAAACCTTTTTTATTGCGAATGATGTTCAGATCACGCATATTATTTCTCCCTTCGATAGTTTAATTCTATTATCCATTTTCTCCGTAAAAATTACAACAAGGTTTTGTGATTTTCTGGGAAAATTACAAAAGAGGGGAAGGGCAGGGGACGAGTGGTTTCTAGTGGCAGGCGGCCTCCTTATATGATAAAATAAAATATTGACTAAGGAGGCATAATCTTGACTGCACAAAAACCTTTGCTGGCTGCGGTAGAAAAATACCGGCTGGCTCACGTATATCCTCTGCATACTCCTGGTCATAAAGGAGGCAGGGGCGCCGATCCGGATCTAATGCATTTGGCAGGGCCGGTGGCATTGGAAAGTGATGTTTCTCTTATGGAGGAACTGGACGATATCCATCATCCTTCCGGCTGCATCAAGGCGCTGGAAGATCAGGCAGCCAAGGTGTACCATGCTGATCGCTGCTTTTTGGGGGTGAACGGCACCACCGGGGTTATTCACGGGATGCTGCTGGGGGCTCTGAACCCTGGGGACAAAATCCTGATTCCCCGCAATTCCCACCGTTCGGTAATGGGCGGGCTGGTACTGGGCGATTTGACACCTGTGTATGTCCGGCCCTGCTATAGCGAAACCTGGCGGCTGAGCCTCCAGATTACCCCGGAGCAGGTGGAGCAGGCTTTTCAGGAACAGCCGGACCTGAAGGCCGTATTTTTGACCACCCCCAACTATTTTGGCCTGGCGGCGGATACGGCAAAGATTGCCCAAATCGCCCATGCTCATGGGGCGGTGCTCCTGGTAGATGAGGCCCATGGGCCCCACCTGGGGTTTTCGGAGCAGCTGCCGCCTTCGGCCATGGACTGCGGCGCCGATGCGGCGGCCCAGAGCACCCATAAAATTGTGGGGGCTATGACCCAGTGCTCGCTGCTGCAGGTCCGCTACGGACGGCTGCGGCCAGAACGGCTGGAAGCGGCCATGAGCCTGGTAACCACCACCAGCCCCAACTATATCCTTATGGGATCCCTGGACGGGGCGGTGGCCCAGCTGTTGGACCACGGCCGGGAAATGGCAGAGCAGTCCCTGCGGGCTGGCAAGCTGCTGCGGCAGGTGCTTAGAAAGCTGCCGGGACTGCCGGTCCTGGATCAGGAACTCCTTGGCCAGGGGGGCGTTGCGGCTGTAGATGGAGGAAAAGTAACCATTCAGGTCAGCGCCCTGGGCATCACCGGCCCGGAAGCGGCGCAGGCCCTGCGGGAGCAGGGAATTGCCGTGGAACTGGTGGATCAGGACCACGTGCTTTTTTTGGTAACGTATGCAGATGATACCCCGGAATTTGCAGCTGTGGCCGAAAAAATCCGGCAGGTGCTGGAAAAAATGGCGAAAGCTGCAGGGGCTATGCTTCCGGTGCCGGAGCCGGCCGCACTGCCGGAACTGGTACTGCCGCCCCGGCAGGCCTTTTTCAGCCGCCGGCATGCGGTGCCCTTTGCTGAGGCCGCAGGAGAAATTGCTGGGGAAAGCATCAGCTTTTATCCGCCGGGGATTCCCCTGGTGGTTCCTGGGGAACGGCTTACCCAGGAAATGCTGGACTACTGCCGCAAATTGCAGGCAAAGGGGCTCTTGGTCAGCGGCCCCCGGGATACAACACTTGAGACCATTGAGGTGATGGACAAATGAACAAAGGTTTGTTTATCGTACTGGAAGGACCCGATGGCAGCGGGAAAACTACCCAGGCTGCCAAGCTGGCAGATTGGTTCCGGCTGTATGGCCGGGAAGTGGTGGTAACCCGGGAACCCGGGGGCACGGAAGCGGCCGAAGAAATCCGGGAAATTGTCCTGGATCCGGCCCTGAATTTGTCCGCTGAAACGGAAATCCTGCTGCATCTGGCAGCCCGGGCCGACCATGTGGCCAAGGTAATCCGGCCGGCGGTGGAAGCGGGGAAGGTGGTCCTATGTGACCGGTTCAGCGACTCTACCCTGGTGTATCAGGGGATTCTCCGGAACCGGGACCTGGGAGAGCTGGTGCAGTTAAACGGCTTTGCGACCCAGGGCCTGCTGCCGGATTTGACCCTGCTTTTGGACGGCAGTCCCCGGGCTCTCTTGAGCCGACGGAAGGACCGGGGAGTAGTGGATAAATTTGAATTGCAGGGGCTGGACTTTCAGGAGAAGGTCAGAAATGGCTACCTGCAGCTGGCCAAAGCGGAGCCGGAGCGGTTCCTGGTGGTGGATGCCCTGGGAGACCCGGCTGTGGTGTCGGCCGAAATCACCAAGCAATTGGAAAAACTGCTGTAAATAACGCCGCCTTGCGGCAGAATGATAGGGATGCGTATGTGGGATCGTATTGTTGGACACGAAATTGAAAAGCGCTTTCTGCAGAACCTGCTGACAGGAGAGCGGAAAACTCCTTCACTGTTGTTCTACGGGCCCGAAGGCATCGGCAAGAAGAAGCTGGCGCTGGAATTTGCCAAAAGTTTCCTCTGTTTGGAGGACCCTTTGACGGATACTTCCTGCAAAAGCTGCCGGGCCTTTGGGGCAGGGTCCCATCCGGACCTGTTGTTGGTGGAGCCGGGCGGCAATACCAGTACCATCAGCATTGGCCAAATCCGGCAGCTGAGCCAACAGGCCCTGTACGCCCCGGTGCTGTCCCCCTATAAAGTATGCATTATCGAACAGGCGGACCATATGCAGGAAACCGCCCAAAACGCGCTGCTGAAGCTTTTGGAAGAACCGCCGGACTACTGGCTGTTCATCCTGGTGGCAGACCGGGTGGAGGCTCTTTTGCCCACCATTTTATCCAGGGTGGTACAGATCCAGTTCTATCCCCTAACCCTGGAGCAGACCCGGCAGGCTATGGAGCAGGCCCTGCTGACCCAGTGGGAAGTGCCCGAAAGCCTGGAGGGAGCAGAGCCCGGTGCCGTCCAGGCCCAGTGGCTAAAGGAAGGGCCGGTACTCAGCGCGCTTGCCGGGGGATCACCTGGCAAGGCCGTGGACTTGTTCCGGCTGGAGGCCCTCACCCTGCGGCAGCAGGTCCTGGACCTTTTGGAAAAGGTGGACGAGGACCAGCTGATGGTTTATCTTAAAGGGCTGGATTGGTTGGACAAGGCAGCCACAGCCCCCAAAAAGAAAAACAGCGGAGATGGCGAAAAGGAGCCGGCTTTTGACCGGCGGGAACCGGATTTTCTCCGGCTGGAACTTTTGCTGCTGCTGCTGCGGGACGGTTTGCTGCTCCAGGCGGGAGTGGCAGCGCCCTTGTACAATGAAGATATAAGAAAAGAGGCAGCCCTGTGCTTTGCCGGCTGGAAACCCAGCCAGCTGCGCAGAACCTTGGACCTGGTACAGGAAAGCCGGCTGGCCATTGCCCGTTTTGTGCCCCGGCGCCTGGTATTTGAGGCCCTGCTGCTAGAGATACAGGCATTGCGAAAGGAGATGTAGTGTGGTTACTATTGTTGGAGTCCGGTTTAAGAAAGCCGGCAAGATTTATTATTTTGCTCCAGGAGAACTGAAGCTGGAAAAAGGGGACCATGTGATTGTGGAAACCGCCCGGGGAATTGAATATGGCCAAGTGGTGATTCCCCAGCAGGAAGTACCGGAAGAAAAAATTGTTTCTCCTCTGAAAACCGTACTGCGCAAGGGCACTGAAAAAGATGCCCGGCAGGTAGAAGAAAATCACCAGAAGGAAAAGGAAGCCTTCGCCATCTGTGAAAAGAAAATTGCGGCCCGGAAGCTGGATATGCATCTGGTGAACGTAGAATATACTTTTGATGTGGGCAAGATTATTTTTTATTTTACAGCCGATGGCCGGATTGATTTCCGGGAATTGGTGAAGGATTTGGCAGCGGTGTTCCGTACCCGGATTGAACTGCGCCAGATTGGCGTCCGGGACGAAGCGAAAATGCTGGGCGGCATTGGCTGCTGCGGCCGTCCCCTGTGCTGTGCCACCTTCCTGGGAGATTTTGAGCCGGTATCCATCCGGATGGCCAAGGAACAGAACCTGTCCCTGAACCCGACCAAGATTTCCGGGATCTGCGGCCGCCTGCTGTGCTGCCTGAAATACGAAAATGATATGTACTGCGGGAAGAAGAAAGAAAAACGCAAGGAACATCTTACCGTTCCCAAACCAGGTATGAAAGTGGTTACGCCCAGCGGAGAGGGCATGGTGATGCATATCAGCCGCCGGGAACAGACAGTGACCGTAGAACTGTCCCCGGGAAACCGGATTGAAGTGGCCTGGGACGAGATTGTGGAATCTTCCCGGGCGGAGGATTAATGAAGGACACAGAACGGAAGGACTGCCTGCCCGATGGGAAAACCGTAATCTGGCAGGATCCCCAGGAATTTTGCTTTACCACGGACGCCGTATTTCTGGCGGCTTTTCCCCATCTGGTGAAAAAGGCCAGGGTGCTGGAGCTGGGCTGCGGCACCGGGGCAGTGAGTCTGATGCTGGCCCTGCGGGGTGCCGGGTCCGTTTTGGGGGTGGACTACAATCCCCACGTGATTGAGCTGCTGAACCGCAGCATTAGGGAGAACCATCTGGAACAGGTGGTGACGGTCCACCAGCTGGATTTGCGGAATCTCCGCCAGCTGGTGCCCAGCGAAAGCCTGGACCTGGTGGCGGCCAATCCGCCCTACCGGGTAGGAGGCCGGCGGCGTCAGGTAGGCACGGCGGCTTGCCATGAGGTGGATACGACCCTGGAAGATTTTTTCCAGGCGGCGGCCTATGGCCTAAAGACCAAGGGCCGTTTTGCCCTGGTTCAGTTGCCGGAGCGGTTTACCGAGGCAGTGAAGCTGGGGCTGGCCTATCAGCTGGAATTAAAACGGCTCCAGTGGGTCCATTCCTATGTGGACCGGCCTGCCTGGATTTTTTTGGCAGAATTTGTAAAAGGGGGACGGCCGGGCCTGACGGTCCTGTCGCCCTTGTGTATGTATAACCCTGACGGGTCCTACAGCAAGGAAACGCTGGCCTATTACCGGGCTGGCACAACAAGGGAGGAATAGAATATGGCAGAACAAGGCATTCTGTATTTGTGTGCCACTCCCATTGGGAACCTGGAAGACATGACGCCCCGGGCCCTGCGGATGCTCCAGGAGGCGGATCTCATTGCTGCCGAGGATACCCGGCATACCCGGCAGCTGCTGAACCATTTTGACATTCATGGCCAGTTGCTGAGCTACCATGAACACAATAAGGAAAAGATGGGACCGGTGCTGCTGTCCGCACTCCAGGAAGGAAAGAACATTGCCTTGGTCAGCGATGCGGGTTTTCCCGGGATTTCTGACCCTGGGGAGCAGATTGCCAAAGAGGCCATTGCAGCCGGCATCCAGGTGGTGCCCGTGCCCGGTGCCAATGCGGCCCTGACGGCCCTGGTAGCTTCCGGCCTACCGTCCACCCCTTTCTTTTTTGGGGGCTTTTTGCCCAAGAGCCGGAGGAACCGGAAGGAAAAGCTGGAAGAATGGAAAAATATTCCCGCTACCCTGATTCTCTACGAAGCACCCCACCGGATTACGGAAGTGCTGAAGGATATGGAGGAGGTCTGGGGCAATCGGCGGCTGGCCATGTGCCGGGAGCTGACCAAGCTTCACGAGGAATTTTTCCGGGGCACGGTGGAACAGGCCCGGCAGCACCTGGATGAAAATCCGCCCCGGGGTGAATTTGTCCTGGTGGTGGAGCAGGGGGAAGTGGTCCGGGAAGAACCTCAGGGTGATCCCCTGGACGAGGTACGCCGGCTGATGGAAAGCGGCGTGGACAAGAAGACGGCCCTAGCCCAGGCTGCCAAAACCTACAAGGTGCCCAAACGGGAGCTGTACAACCGGCTGCTGAAGGAAGAATAAGCTTTTTCCAACGAAAGAAAGAAGAGAATTTTCTTTTTGGGAAGAATTGTAGTATGATAAGGAAAGATTCACTTATTCAGACAGAAAAAGGGGAATGATGATGACTAAACCGAGTTTTTATATTACGACACCCATCTATTATCCCAGTGCCAACCTGCATATAGGCCATGCCTACTGCACCACCATTGCGGATACCATTGCCCGGTACAAACGGGCCAATGGTTTTGATGTCCGGTTCATTACCGGCAGTGACGAACACGGCCAAAAGATCCAGCGCAAGGCCAAGGAAGCTGGCGTTACCCCCATCCAATACGTGGACGGCATTGTGGCCAACTTCAAAAAATTGTGGAGTATGCTGGGCATCAGCTACGACGATTTTGTCCGTACCTCCGAACCCCGCCACCAAAAAGTGGTGCAGGAAGTCCTGAAGCGGGTTTATGATAAGGGCGACATCTATAAGAAGGACTATGTGGGCAAGTATTGCGTACCCTGCGAATCCTTCTGGACGGACCACCAGATTGAAGAAGCCGGCGGGGTTTGCCCCGATTGCGGCCGTCCGGTAGAAACCATGAAGGAATCCAGCTATTTCTTCAAAATGAGCAATTATCAGGACAAAATCCTGGAATATATCGAAGCCCATCCTGACTTTATCCAGCCGGTAAGCCGCCGGAACGAGATGATCAGCTTCCTGAAGCAGGGGCTGGAAGATTTGTGCATTTCCCGGAGCAGCTTTGACTGGGGTATTCCTGTGCCCTGGGATCCGAAACACGTGGTATATGTATGGTTTGATGCCCTGCTGGCCTACTTTACCGGCATCGGCTGCATGGCCGACATGGAGGAATTCCATCGTTTCTGGCCGGCGGACCTGCACCTAGTGGGCAAGGAAATCGTGCGTTTCCATACCATCATTTGGCCGGCCATGCTGATGGCCATGGGTGAAGAATTGCCCAAGGAAGTCTACGGCCATGGCTGGCTGGTGGTAGACGGGGACAAAATGAGCAAATCCAAGGGCAACGTGGTTGACCCGGTGGAACCCATTAAGGAATTTGGCCCCGACGCTGTCCGTTATTTCCTGCTGCGGGAAATCAGCCTGGGCAGCGACGGCAACTACTCCCGGAAAGGTTTGATCAGACGGGTAAACACCGACCTGGCCAACGACCTGGGGAACTTGCAGTACCGTACGGTTTCCATGATTGAAAAGTATCACGGCGGTGTGGTGCATAAGACTGTGGTGGATAACGAAGTGGATGCTGCTTTCCGGGAACTGGCTGCGGTTACCCTGAAGGATTACCGGGCTGCCATGGATAAGTATGCCATCAACGACGGGATTAAGGTAATCTGGAACTACGTAGGCGCTGCCAACAAGTACATTGACGCTTCTACGCCCTGGATTTTGGCCAAGGACCCGGCACAGGCCAAACGCCTGGAAGCTGTAATGTATAATCTGGCCGATGCAGTCCGGAATATTGCCATTCTGATTTCCTCCATGATGCCCTTTACGGCGCCCAAAATCTACGAACAGCTGGGCCTTGCCGTACCGGACCAGTTTATGCTGGACGATGTAGCCTGGGGCAACCTGCCTGACGGCACCAAGGTCCAAAAAGGTCAGCCCATCTTCCCGAGAATTGAGGAGGAAGAAGAACCGGCTGCGGAAAAGGCTGCTCCTGTAACGGAAGCCAAAAAGGAAAGCAAGAAAGCTGCGGCTGCCGGGGTTGTTACGCCGGACCAGATTACCATTGAAGATTTCGGCAAATTGGACCTGCGGGTAGCTACCATTGAAAAGGCAGAACGGGTTCCCAAAACCGATAAATTGATGAAAATTACGGTAAAAGTGGGCGAAGAAGAGCGGACTATTGTTTCCGGCATTGCCCAGTACTATACGGAAGAAGACCTGCCCGGCAAGAACGTGGTGGTCATTGCCAACCTGAAACCGGCCAAGCTGAAGGGCATTGAGTCCCGGGGCATGCTGCTGGCCGCTTCTGATGGTCAGGGCCATCTGGTTCTTGTAGAAGCTCCTGGGATTTCTTCCGGCAGCAAGGTGAAATAATATGGCACGTCTTCCTTTATACGATACCCATGCCCATTTGGACGTGGAAGATTTTGACGCGGATAGGAAAGAGCTGCTCCAGAAAATTGGTGAAAACATGGCCGGGATCATTGATCCCGGCTGTGATCTTCTTAGCTCCCAAAAAGCCCTGGACCTGGCTCATGCCTATCCCTTTGTATACGCCGCTGTAGGGCTGCACCCGGAAGAACTGTCCCATTGCAGCCTAAAGGATTTGGAGCAGCTGGATGCCTGGTGCGCCGACCCCAAGGTGGTGGCCATTGGAGAGATTGGACTGGACTACTACAACGATGAAAATTCGCCCCATGCCTTGCAGCAGGAGTTTCTCCAGGCCCAGCTGGAGCTGGCCAGGAAGCATCAGCTGCCGGTGATTCTCCACGACCGGGATTCCCACGAAGATCTGCTGGCCATTTTGCTCAGCCAGCCGGAGGACCTGACAGGGGTGCTCCACTGTTTTTCTGGCAGCTGGGAAATGGCGGAAAAACTCCTGGAACGGGGCTGGTACTTTGGCTTTGGGGGCACCAGCACCTTCAAGAACGACCGGGGGGTCCGGTCCATTTTGGCAAAAATGCCGGAAGACCGGATCCTCTTTGAAACCGATTCTCCCTACATGGCGCCGGTGCCTTATCGGGGCAAGCGGAACAATCCGCTGTATACCGCTATTGTGGCGGAGCGGGCGGCAGCCCTGAGGGGGACCACACCGGAAAAAATCATGGAATGTTCATCAAATAACGCAAAAATGTTGTTTTCCAAACTAAAATAAGCCAAAACTATATGTAAATTTTACAAACTCGTTACATTTGCGACCGGGTAAATCGTACATAATTATCACCAGGTACTAACATCGTTTTGACAGAAAACCGCTTCCTATGGTAGAATTAGCCATCTTAAGGAGGCGAAAATTTGCGAAAAAGAGAACATTTTAAGCGTCCCTATAAATGGGTTGTAGTTTTCCTGCTGCTCATGTCCAGCGTGAATTTCTTCGGCTTTGCTTCGGCACCGAAAAATGTCACGGTGAAAGTAGACGGGCAAACCCTGCAGCTCAGCACCAGAGCCCTGACAGTACAGGGAGCTTTGGAGGAAGCCGGTGTAGTTCTTCATAAAGCCGACGGGTATGAAGTAGTCGGCAGTGAAAAATTCAGCGACGGTGCGACGATTGAAGTTGTCCGCGCAATGCCTATCAAGGTATGGAAGTCTGGAAGAACGACCGAGTACAACATAGGGCGGAAAACAGTGCGAGATGTATTGAACGCTGTGGGAGTCGACTATGAAGGATACCAAGTATATCCCGCTTTGGATTCAGAAGCGAAACCAGATATGACCATTAATGTCATTTCTCCCACTACCCAGCTGGGTACGGATACGGAAGAAATCCCGTATGACGTGCAGCTGCGGAACAATGATGATCTGCCCCGGGGCAGACGAAATGTAGTGTCTCCCGGCCAAAACGGACAGGTGAAAATCACCTATCGGACCATTAAAGTGGGAGATGCAGTGGTAAAACGGGAACTGCAGCGGGAAGTAATCGCTGAACCTGTTCCTGAAATCGTGGAAGTGGGTACCGGCAACAACAATATGCTGGAAACTTCCCGTGGCTATGTGCGTTACCGTTCCGCCAGAACGGTGGAAGCCTCTGCCTATACCCTGGCAGAAGGCAGTGGTACGGGACTTACCTCCACAGGTGTGGTGCCCTACCACGGAATTGTGGCCGTGGATCCGGACGTAATCCCTTATGGGACCCGGATGTATATTCCTGGCTACGGTTTTGCTGTAGCAGGTGACTGCGGCGGTGCCATCAACGGCAATCGGATCGACCTTTACATGGATGACTATGGTGATGCCATAGCCTGGGGCCGACGACAAGTAACCATGTATATCTTAGAATAAAAAACGTTACAGGAGAAAAAAGTGCTGAAGGAAGTACTCATTGTAGAAGGAAAAATGGACACCGTAGCGGTCAAGAAGGCAGTGGATGCTGAGACTATAGAAACCGGTGGCTTTACCTTGGCACCCTATACCCTGGACCTGATTAAAGCAGCCTATGAAAAGCGCGGGATCATCATTATGACCGACCCCGACGGCGCAGGGGACCGCATCCGGAAGTTTCTGACGGAGCGTTTCCCGAACGCCGGGCAGGCCTTTGTGCCTAAGGCGGAAGCCCTGGCCCACCACGATGTGGGTATTGAACAGGCGCAGCCGGAGGCCATCCGCAAAGCTCTTTCCAAGGTGCATTTTCAGGAAATGAATCCCCGAAAGGAATTTTCCTCTCGGGATTTATTTTTGTCCGGGTTGTCCGGCAGTCCTGAGGCCGCCAGGCGGCGGGACCGGGTAGGGGCCATCTTGGGCATTGGCTACGGCAATGCCAAGCAGTTGGTCAGTCGTTTAAACAATTACGGCATCACCCGGGAAGAATTCCGCCAAGCGGTGGCCCAGGTAGCTGAAGAAGAGAAGTAGGGAGGAACAGTATGCTGCATCCTGTCATTGCCAGTCGGGAAGTGACCCATTATATTTTGCAGACCTTTGGGCTGAAGGCCAAGAAGCGCTTTGGCCAGAATTTCCTCATTAATGAAAAGGTGGTGCAGGCCATTGCCCAGGCTGCCCAAATTGGACCTGGGGACCTGGTACTGGAAATCGGTCCGGGCATTGGTACCCTGACCCAGGCCCTGGCGGAAACCGGCGCCCAGGTAAAAAGTGTGGAAATCGACCAAAGCCTTTTGCCGGTACTGGCCAAAACCCTGGAAGGTTACACCAATGTGGAAATTATTCCTGGGGACGTGCTGAAAGTGGATTTGGGGGAGATTACCCAGCACGAACCTTTCACGGTAGCTGCCAATCTGCCCTACTACATTACCACTCCGATTATTTTTGCTCTCCTGGAACAGCAGCTGCCCCTGAAACGGCTGGTGGTTATGGTCCAGAAGGAAGTGGCTGAACGGATGACTGCTGGCCCGGGCACCAAGGATTACGGTCCCCTGTCCCTGGCTCTCCAGTACTACTCCGAGCCCCGGTTAGCGCTTTCCGTGCCGGCCCGGGATTTCATGCCGGCACCCAAGGTGGATTCCATGGTAGTGGTTTGTGAAAAACGGGAGCAGCCGCCGGTGGACGCAGATCCCAAGCTGTTTTTCCAGGTGGTGCGGGCAGCCTTTTCCCAGCGGCGGAAAATGCTCAGCAATTGTCTAAAGAGTCTGGGGCTCTCCAGTGACCAGGTAAAGACCCTGATGGAACGGGCAGGGATTGACGGCAAGCGCCGGGGAGAATCTCTTTCCATGGAAGAATTTGGCAAACTGACCAAAGCCTACGCCGAAAGCCTGAAGCAAGCATGAGCCAGCGGTATAAATTCTTTTCTCACAAGGACTGTGAATTTTTCCCCTGCCACCCTGGGGCGGACCGGGAAAACTTCAACTGTCTGTTCTGCTTCTGTCCCCTGTATGCTTTGGGGGAGAACTGCGGCGGCAGCTACAGCCTGCTGCCAAATGGCGTAAAGGATTGCAGCCGCTGCCTGTATCCCCATGAAAAAGAGCATTACGATGCCATAATGGCCAAACTGAAAAAATAAAAAATCAAGCCTTTTGAAAAAAATAGTCAAAGGGCTTGATTTTTTTTTGAAACATGCTATTATAGGTAATGTAGTTAGCACTCCTGTTAAATGAGTGCTAATAAAATCAAAAACACCAATTTGTGATATAAGAAAGGGGATTCGTAACATGTTAAAGCCTTTGGATGACCATGTTGTAGTAGAACCGATTGTACAAGAGGAGAAAACCAGTTCCGGTTTGTATCTGCCCGATACGGCCCACAAGGATAAACCTCAGACTGGCAAAGTGATTGCCGTTGGTACCGGTCGTCTGCTGGACAATGGTACGAGAGTTGCCTCCGAAGTTAAGGTGGGGGATGTGGTTGTATTCGCCAAATACTCCGGCAGCGATGTAACGCTGGATGAAAAAGATTACATCATCCTGAGAGACAGCGATATCCTGGCTGTTGTAGAGTAAGCAATTCCTCTCTGCAAGCAAGACACAATTACCCGATAGAATTTGGAATTAAGGAGAGATTTCAGAATGGCTAAAATGATTAAATTTGATGAAGATGCTCGCCGCGGCCTGGAACGCGGTGTCAATGCCCTGGCTGATGCTGTTAAAGTAACCTTGGGACCCAAGGGCCGCAACGTTGTTCTTGAAAAGAAATTCGGTTCTCCTACCATCACCAACGATGGCGTAACCATTGCTAAAGATATTGAACTGGAAGATCCGTTTGAAAACATGGGCGCTGCCCTGGTGCGTGAGGTTGCTACCAAAACCAACGATATCGCTGGCGACGGCACTACCACCGCTACGGTTCTGGCCCAATCCATTGTGCACGAAGGCATGAAGAACGTAGTAGCCGGTGCCAACCCCATGGTTCTGAAGAAGGGCATCAAGAAAGCTACCGATGTTCTAGTTGAAGAACTGAAGAAGAGCGCACAAGATGTTAAGACCAAAGAAGAAAAAGCTCAGGTTGCTTCCATCTCCGCTGGGGATGAAGAAATCGGCGGCTTGATTGCCGATGCTATGGAAAAAGTTGGCAACGATGGCGTAATTACCGTTGAAGAATCCAAGACCATGGATACTTCCCTGGAAACTGTAGAAGGTATGCAATTCGACCGCGGCTACATTTCCCCGTACATGGTAACGGATCCGGATAAGATGGAATCCGTAATGTCCAACCCGTACGTATTCATTACGGACCGGAAGATCACCCTGATCAACGACATTATGCCCCTTCTGGAAAAAGTGGTTCAACAAGGCCGTGAACTGCTGATCATTGCTGAAGACGTGGAAGGCGAAGCTCTGGCTACCTTGGTTGTAAACAGACTGCGTGGCACCTTCAAGGCTGTAGCTGTTAAGGCTCCTGGCTTTGGTGATCGCCGCAAGGCTATGCTCCAGGATATTGCTACCCTGACCGGTGCAACCGTAATCAGTGAAGAAGTTGGCCGTAAACTGGACAGCGCTTCCCTGCAAGACCTGGGTACCTGCGGCCAAGTTCGGGTAACCAAGGATATGACCACCATTGTTGATGGCGGCGGCGACAAACAAGCCATTGCTGACCGGGTTGCTTCCATCCGTGCCCAGATTCCGGAAACCACTTCTACTTTCGATAAAGAAAAACTGCAAGAACGTTTGGCTAAATTGTCCGGCGGCGTAGCTGTAATCAAAGTTGGTGCTGCTACCGAAACCGAACTGAAAGACAAGAAACTGAGAATCGAAGATGCCCTGAACGCTACCCGCGCTGCTGTGGCTGAAGGTATTGTTGCCGGCGGTGGTACCGCTCTGCTGCAAGTACAGCCTGCTCTGGAAGAACTGGCTGCTGCAGCTGAAGGCGATGAAAAGACCGGCGTTGAAATCGTAAAACGCGCCATTGAAGCTCCGGTTCGTCAAATCGCTGACAACGCAGGCCTGGAAGGCGCTGTGATTGTTGAAGCTGTGAAGAAAGCTGAAAAGGGCATTGGCTTCAACGCTCTGACTGGCGAATATGTTGACATGATCAAATCCGGTATTGTGGATCCCTGCAAAGTAACCCGCAGCGCTCTGCAAAATGCAGCCTCCATCGCTTCCATGATTCTGACCACGGAAGCTGTTGTAGCTGACAAACCGGCTAAGGAAGCTGCTCCTGCTGCTCCTGGCATGGGCGGCGGAATGCCTGGAATGATGTAAGCATCAGCTAGGTTTCTGAACCTTAAAAAACCGCATGGAGATTTCCTCCGTGCGGTTTTTTCATAACTGGAAAGCAATTTTCGGTCCGGGTTTTGCTTTTTGCTGTCCTTAGGGCAGAAAGCATGGTAAGATAAAGGGAGTGTTCAGGGCAGAAAAAGGAGGCGGTATAATGGACAAAGAAGAATTTATCAAACGGCTGGAACAGGAAGGCCGCTATGATACCCCGCTGATTCTGCAGTATGCCGGCTGGCTGGAGAAGGAAAGCGCCAAGCTGAATATCCCTCCAGAGAAACTTTACGACAAGGAGTGGCTGGCAGGCGGTTCCATTCCCCGGGTCCGGGGCTATTACCAGGACCGGGAAGGGCAGTGGACCGATAAAATGGACTACCCTTGGAATTTTGAAAAGTAGGGCTTTGGGGCCTTGCTTTATACTGCAGCAACCCCTTGACTAAGGGTAAACCCAAAGACAGCCGGCTGCGTTTCAGCCTTTGAAAGGCTGGGCGCGCCGGCTTCGTTTGTCATACAGACCCAGGCTTGGTGCGGGTTTGGCGAAAGATAAGAGTTATCTAATAAATAGGATAACCCAGAATATATTACCGTACTGTAGGGGATTATGTTATAATACCAGAGTATAGATAGGCTATGAAGTACCAATTTAGGAGGTTGAGTAATGAATAATCCGAATCCCGTTAAAATTGTGGAAACGGTCCTGAGAGATGGTCATCAGTCCATCTGCGCTACCAGAATGCGTACCAGCGATATGCTTCCTGTACTGGAAGCCCTGGATGACTGCGGCTTCTACGCTTTGGAAGCTTGGGGCGGCGCAACGTTTGACTCCTGCCTGCGCTTCCTGAACGAAGATCCCTGGGAACGCCTGCGTACCATCCGTAAACACGTTAAGAACACCAAACTGCAAATGCTGCTCCGCGGCCAAAACATCCTGGGCTACAACCATTACGCCGATGATGTGGTTAGCGAATTCGTGAAACGCAGCGTAGATAACGGTATCGACATCATCCGTATTTTTGATGCTTTCAATGATACCCGGAACCTGGAAACGGCTATGAAGGCAACCAAGGCTGCCGGCGCACATGCCCAGGGCACCCTGGTATACACCATCAGCCCGTACCATAAGGACAGCGACTATCTGAAGCTGGCCAAGGAACTGGTGGAAATGGGCGCAGATTCCATCTGCATCAAAGATATGTCCGGTCTGCTGGCTCCCTATGCCTGCTACTCTCTGGTATCTGCCCTGAAGAAAGAAATCAACATCCCCATCAACGTACATTCCCACTGCACCAGCGGCATGGGCGCTATGACCATTCTGAAGGCTGTAGAAGCCGGCGCTGACATTGTGGATACTGCCATGTCTCCCTTTGCTGAAAGCACCAGCCATACCTGCACCGAATCCCTGGTCTACACCCTGCAAGGTACTGAACGGGATACTAAAATTGATGTGAACAAGCTGTATCCGATTGCCGACCATTTCAAGAAGGTTCGTGCAGATCTGGAAAAGACTTTCAATCTGAACACCAACATTGGCATCAATCCTCAGGTTCTGAGCTTCCAGATTCCTGGCGGTATGCTCAGCAACCTGCGTAAGCAGCTGACTGAACAAGGTGTTGCCGATAAGTACGAAGACCTGCTGAAGGAAATGCCGAAAGTTCGTGCTGACCTGGGTTATCCTCCGCTGGTAACTCCTTCCAGCCAGATTGTAGGCTCCATGGCTACCCTGAACGTTATGTTCGGCCGGTACAAGATGATTCCGAAGGAAGTAAAAGATATCGTGCGCGGCAAATACGGCAAGACTCCGGGACCCATCAGCGAAGAACTGAAGAAACTGGTCCTGAAGAAAGGCGAAGAACCCATTACCTACAGACCGGCTGATGACATCGCTCCGCAAATGGAAAAGATGCGTGCCGACCTGGCAGCCAAGGGTTATCCTAATGCTACCGTGGAAGATGTGCTGTCCTATGCACTGTTCCCTGAAGTAGCCCTGGCTTTCTTCAAAAACAACAGATAAAACAAAAATCCGGGTGCCGCTAGGCACCCGGATTTTTACGTTTAAGGGAGGATAGGTTAAGCTCTTTTGTAGAAGGCTTCAGCAGGGACATATTTCCCTTTTAAGCGGCACAGGAGACTTAGACATAAAGTTGCTTTAACCTAAAAAGAAATCCCATCAGAGGTCCATTTGGACGTTCTGATGGGATTTCTTTTATTGCTTGGGCGGGCGCACCGGAGGAGGTGCAGCGCTGCTCTTGGAACCGCTGGAAGAAGAAGGCGGTTTGGGAACATTGCCGCCTCCTGGCAGGGCATCCTCGTCATTGTTGGAAGAGGTGTCATCACTGCTGGTGTTGGCGTTCTTCTTGTCCGTTGTCTTCTTATCCTTGTCGTCGGTCTTTTTCTTGTCGTCCTTCTTGGTATCCTGGGCAGGAGGTTCAGCCTTGGCTGCAGGCATCTTGAAGCCGGCAGGGGCTTCGAAATCTTCCCGGGGCAGTTCTGCTACCGCACGGCTCATAAAGGTGCGCCACAGCACGGCAGGTTCGCCGCCGCCGGTCATTTCACCCAGGGAGTCGTTGTTGTCATCACCAATCCAGACTGCGCAGGCCAGGTTGGGAGTAAAGCCCACAAACCAGGCATCCCGGTATTCACTGGTGGTACCGGTCTTGCCGGCCGCAGGACGGTTAATGGCAGCTGCCCGGCCTGTGCCGCGGGTCATTACATCCCGCATCATTGAAATCAGCATATAGGCGCTGGAAGGCTTGCAGACAGTTACGGGGTCGTCCTTATGTTCGTACAGAACCTTGCCGTTCCGGTCCAGAATCTTCACGATGGGAGTGGGTTTGTTGTATTTGCCCATGTTGGCAATGGCGCCGTAGGCACCGGCCATTTCCAGCGGCGTTACGCCGTGGGTCAGGCCGCCCAAAGCCATGGCAGAGTTGTTGTCGGATTGGGGTCCGTCTTCTACCAGGGTGGTGATGCCCATTTTCTTGGCCAGGGCCAGGACATTGCTGTTGCCGTACTTCTCACTGATCTTGACCGCAGGCACGTTGTAGGAATAGGTCAGGGCCGTACGCAGGGTCATCCGGCCGTGGAAGCGGCGGTCAAAGTTCTGGGGATTCCAATTGCCGGGAATGGGGGAGTCATCCACAATGTCATTGGGGGTGGCGCCGTGTTCCAGGGCATTCAGATACACAAAGGCTTTGAAAGCAGAACCGGGCTGGCGTTCAGCCATGACTGCACGGTTGAACTGGTCGGAACCCCGGCCGCCGATCATGGCCCGGATGTAGCCGGTCTGAGGATCGATAGCCACAATGGCCGACTGGGGCTGCTTCAATTTGTTGTCATCGGTGTAGTAGGTGGGGGTCAGGGCAGCGGCTTCTTCGGCTGCTTTCTGCATTTCAGGATCCAGGGAGGTATAGACCTTCAGGCCTTGTTTATACACGGCATCGGGACCATATTTGTCTACCAGAATCTGGATGCAGTAATCAATGAAGTACTTCTTGGAACCCGGGCTGTCGTTGAGACTCTTGTAGGTCAGGGGTTCTGCGTAGGCGGCGTCTGCCTGTTCCTGGGTAATGAACCCATACTTGACCATTTGGTCCAGCACGGTCTGCTGCCGTTCTTTGGCGGCTTTGGGGTTGGCCAGGGGGGAGAAGTAGTTGGGGCTCTTGGGAATCCCGGCAATCATGGCACATTGGGCCAAATCCAGGTCCTGGACGTGCTTGCCGAAGTAGGTGTTGGCAGCGGTTTCTACACCATAGGCACCTTGGCCGAAGTAAATCTGGTTCATGTACATTTCCAGGATTTCCTTCTTGGTGTACTTCTGCTCAATCTGCAGGGCAATAAAAGCCTCATGGATTTTCCTGGTCAGGGTTCTTTCCTGGGTCAGGAAGTAGTTTTTGGCCAGCTGCTGGGTAATGGTACTGCCACCCTGGACTTCGCCGTAGCGGATGTAGGTGTAGATGGCACGGCCAATTCCCCGGAAGTCGATACCGCTGTGTTCGTAAAAGCGGATATCTTCTGCGGCCAGAAAGGCGTTTTGCAGGTTTTGGGGCACCTTGTCGATGGTTACGGGAATCCGGTCTTCTTCCGAATCTACGGTGGTGATCAAATCACCATTGGCATAGAAAAATTGGGAGGAGGCCATGGGAACCATGTCCTTGGAAAGTATTTTGGCTGTCGTAAATTTTGCCAGGGCAAAAAAGGCGGCAACCGATAAAAAGCCCACCAGAATCAAAGCGAGAACAGCAGAAAAAATCGTGCTGCCTAATTTCTTTCTTCTGCGCGGATTTTTCGAACCGAAAAGGTCTTTCCAGTTCTTGTTGGAATTTCTTGTCATCGCGTCAGCTCCTAAATAAAGTGAATAAAGTTCAGAACTCAGTTTATCGGTATTATATCACATTCTTATCATTGCATAAAGAAAAAGGGAATTTGTTCAGGAAAGTTTGCAGACAGGAAACTGGCGGATTTCCTTTCCCGGCAATTTGTAAAAAAATGTGTAAAGCGGGACCTGAAAAGAACCGCTGGTTGGAGAGCCTATCGGCAGACTTCCTAATATAATGAAACAAAATAACGTTCTTCTGGCGGCGTAAGATTGACAAAAAGAGCGTAAAAATCTATAATTTACAAGATACGTTAAGTAAGCAAGCAGTGCCTTAAGGCCTATAAAGGAGTCGTGAACAATGGCTGAACAAACGATACTGACCGAAGAAGGTCTGAAAAAATTAGAAGATGAACTGGATTATCTTCGTTCCGAGAAAAGACAGCAGGTTGCTGAACGCTTGAAGATTGCCATTTCCTATGGTGATATCAGCGAAAACTCCGAGTACGATGATGCCAAGAATGAACAGGCTTTCGTAGAAGGCCGTATTCTGACCTTGGAAAAGATGGTACGCAATGCCAAGGTTATCAAAGATTCCGAAATCAACAAAAGCGTGGTTTCCCTGGGTTCCAAAGTCAAGATTGAAGATATGGAAACCGGCGAACAGGAAGAATATACCGTTGTAGGTACTACCGAAGCCGATCCCATGGCTGAACCGCCCCGGATTTCCAACGAATCCCCTGTGGGCAAAGCCATTTTGGGACAAAAAGTGGATTCCGTTGTAAAGGTACCCACTCCCGCCGGCGAACTGAGCTATAAGATTGTAGCCATCAGCAAACCCACCACCAAAAAGAAGAAAGCCAAGGAGTGATTTCATGTCCGAAGAAAAGATTAGCCCCACGGACGCAAAGGAAGGCTTGGGCGAAGAAGAACTGAACGAACAAATGGCTGTTCGTCTGGAAAAAGCCCGGAAGCTGGAAGAAAAGGGCATTCTGCCGTTTGGCCATGCCTATGAAGTAACCCATCATACCAAAGAAGTACATGATCAGGTAGAAGCTATGGAAGCTGCCGGTACGGTGGTGAAGGTGGCTGGCCGTTTGATGGCCATCCGCGGCCATGGCAAAACCTGCTTTATGGATTTGCAGGATAAAACCGGCAAGATTCAGCTGTATGTCCGCAAGGACGAAATGGGCGAAGACGCCTACAGCGTGGTAAAACTGCTGGATATTGGCGATATTGTAGGCGTGGAAGGCGTTGTTTTCAAAACCCATATGGGTGAACCTTCCATTCGCGTACAGAAACTGGAATTCCTCAGCAAGGCCCTGAAACCCCTGCCGGAAAAATGGCACGGCCTGAAGGACAAGGAAATCCGTTACCGCCAGCGTTATGTGGATCTGATTGTAAATCCGGAAGTCCGGGAGGTTTTCATCAAACGGACCCAGATTATCAAGAGTATCCGCCATATTTTGGATGACGAAGGCTATCTGGAAGTAGAAACCCCGGTTCTGAACACCATTTCCGGCGGCGCTACGGCCCGTCCTTTTGTCACCCACCACAACGCCTTGGACATTGACCTGTACCTGCGCATTGCTACCGAACTGAACCTGAAGCGCCTTATTGTAGGCGGCATGGAACGGGTATATGAATTGGGCCGCGTCTTCCGCAACGAAGGCATGGACATCAAACACAACCCGGAATTCACCACCCTGGAATTGTATCAGGCTTACGGTGATTTCAATACCATGATGGACATTACCGAAAAGCTCGTTTCGGAAACGGCACAGCGGGTACTGGGTACCATGAAGATTTCCTACGAAGGTACGGAAATCGACCTGACCCCTCCCTGGCCGCGGATGACCATGATTGAAGCGGTGAAGAAGTACAGCGGCAAGGACTTTACCGGTGTCAAGGACGTGGAAGAAGCCCGGAAAATGGCCAAGGAAGCCAATGTGGCTTTCGAACCTGCCTGGGGCGTAGGTAAAATCCTGAACGCTTTCTTTGATGCATACGTAGAAAAAGAATTGGTGCAGCCGGTATTTATTACGGGCCATCCCAAGGAAATTTCTCCTTTGGCCAAAAGCAGCCAAGCCGATCCGGAAATTACCGATCGTTTTGAAGGCTTCATTTATGGACGGGAGCTGTGCAATGGCTTTACCGAACTGAATGACCCCATTGACCAAAGAGAACGGTTTGAAAAACAAGTGGAAGAACGGGCTGCCGGGGACGACGAAGCTGGCATGATGGACGAAGACTTCATCAATGCCCTGATGCATGGCCTGCCTCCTACAGGCGGTCTGGGTATCGGCATCGACCGTCTGGTAATGTTCCTGACCGGAGCCGTTTCCATCCGTGACGTGCTGCTGTTCCCCACTATGAGACCTCTGGAGGCCCAAAAGGCCGACAACAAGGCTGCGGAAGTACCCGCTGCTGCTAGGGAAAAAGTAGTGGAAGTCCAAAGCGCCGCTGTACCTGTGGAAATTGACTTCTCCAAGGTAACCATTGAGCCGCTGTTTGAGGACCAGGTGGAATTTGATAATTTCGCTGCTTGCGATTTCCGGGCTGTGAAGGTCAAAGACTGCTTTGCAGTGCCCAAGAGCAAAAAGCTGCTCCAGTTTACCCTGGATGACGGAACGGGTACGGACCGGACCATCCTAAGCGGCATCCACGCTTTCTATGAACCGGAAGATTTGATTGGCAAGACCTGCATTGCCATCATCAATCTGCCTCCGCGGAAGATGATGGGTGTGGAATCCTGCGGTATGCTGCTGTCTGCAGAATACCATGAAGGAGAAGATCGGAAACTGCAGCTATTGCAGGTAGATCCTCATATTCCTGCTGGTGCCAAGCTTTGCTAAAATAATGAAAGGGTGTGCAGCTGCGGCTGTACATCCTTTTTTTTGGAAAAATTGGGAGGAGGCGGGAAAATGACCGCATGGATTACCACCTATACAGGCCGTCATGTGGACCCGGTGCAGCCGGATCCGGAGCAACTGGTGCCGGAAGATATCGCCCATGCCCTGTCCCTGATCTGCCGGGGCAACGGCCATGTAAAAACGTTTTATTCCGTAGGGCAGCATTGTATTGCCTGTGCCCGGGAAGCCCTGGCCCGGGGCTATAGCCGCCGGGTGGCGCTGGGAGCACTGCTCCACGATGCCAGCGAATGTTACCTGTCCGACGTACCTAGTCCCTTTAAGCGGACGCTGAAGGGCTACCGGGAGCAGGAGGATGCCCTGCTGGACCTGATTTTCACCAAGTTCTTGGGCAGCCCGCTAACAGAGGAAGAAAGCCGGCAGGTATTTGATATTGACCGGGGACTGCTAGGCAGCGACCTGCGGCAGCTCTTAAACGAGGAGGAGGTCTCTTCGGCCAGCCCCCTCCTTTTGCCGGTGGACTATACCGTTCTGCCCTTTGCCCAGGTGGAGCAGACCTATTTGGAATTGTTTCATAAAATGCAAAATCCTTTTGCCTAAGTAAAACTCCCTGTCCGTGAAGGCAGGGAGTTTTTTGAAATTTTGCCGTATGTTTAGTAGAATTTGCCGTCTTTCAGGAGTTGCAAAAAGTTCCTATAAAAAATGGAAAATTATATAATGAAATAACGTGAAAATATTGAATAATCTTTCTTAGCGTAGTAGGATAGTTCCTGTATGAGGGGCACGGAGCCAGGGGAGAGAGGCTTCCCTGACGGCAGTGGTACAGCTTTTCCAGGGTATAATTGATCCTGTGGGTAATAGGCTGAAGCTGGCGTACAATCGGATTATTCGCTAAAGGAGGATTTTCAAATGTATTTAAATTTGCTGAAAGACCAGGAAAAAAAGATGTTTTTGGATTTGTGCAAGACCATTGGCAATTCCGATGGGGATTATTCGGACAGTGAGAAAACGATCATTAAGGCCTATTGTCAGGAAATGAACATTCCTTATGATGATGAGCCTTGTCAGCAGGATGGGGAAGCCCTGATGAAAGAACTGGCGGCCCAGTGCAGCCCCCGGGAAAAGAAAATCATCGTGCTGGAGCTGATTGGTCTTGCTTTGGCCGATGAACATTTTACTGATGATGAACGGAAATTGATTGCAACGGCTACCAAGATTTTTGGGGTGGGCGAGGAATTTGCCAAGGGCTGTGAAAAGGCCACCCAGGAATACATTGAAGCCCAGAAGCTGTTTGGGCAGCTGGTGTTTGGCGCATAAGAAAATATTGCTGTAAAAAAATCCCTGTCCTTTTGGGCAGGGATTTTTGTCACTTTTAAGAGGCCAGTCAGGCAGACGCCGGATGGCGGAAGGACTTTAACAGGGCCCACAGGGGAACCAGAATCAGGTAGCAGGCAAACAGAATGGATTCCCGGGGGGAACCGGTGGTATCCAGTACCGTGGCGCAGGCAATGGACCAGGGAATCAGGGGAGAAATCACTACGGCAGTGTCTTCCAGGCTGATAGCAAACTGATTTTTGTTGTCTGTTAAAGAGCCGCACAGTTGGGAAGTCAGGATAATGCTCAGGGTCTGATTGCAGGAAATCAGTGCCGTAAAAATAGCTGAAAGGAGGGTGGGGACAAAATAGCCGGTTTTTTGGCTAAGCCGTTCCAGTACGGCATGGACTCCATCCAGCAGGCCGGTACCTTGGAAAATCCCGGCAAAGGAGGAGGACAGGCATACGATGGCACCTACCCGCAGCATGGATACGATACCGCCGCCGTTGACCATGGGTGCCAAAACGGGGTCCTGTACGTGGAATCCAAAGAGCATAATGGACAGTAGCTCTCCGGGGGCACTTCCCTGGACTGCTACGCAGAGGATAAAGGCCAGGATAATGCTGACGCCCATATTTTTCTTTACGTTGACGTGAAAGAAGGAAAGGACCAGGATGGATAGGGCAGGCAGTACCAAAATGGGTGAGAACTGGTAAAGAGATTCCAGGGCGTTATTTTGGGCCAAAAGGGTCTGGTCCACCGGCAGGGAAAGGCCTACCCCCAGGTAAATCAGGGAAGCGGCCAAAAAGGGCGGCAGGGTATCCAGAGCCATATTCCGAATGTTGGTATACAGGTCTGTTTCCGTCAGGACGCTGACCAAAAGGGCGCTGGTGGAAACAGGGCTCATCCGGTCTCCAAAATATACCCCGGACAAAATGGCACCGCCGGTGTAGAAGGCGGGAACCCCCAGGGTATTGCCGATGGACATGGTGATGACGCCCATGGTGGCCGCTGTGCCAAAGGAGGTTCCCAGGAGAAAGGAAATGGCACAGTTTAACAGAAAGGCCAGCAGCAGAAAAATGGAAGGCCGGATGAACTGGGTGGCCAGGCTGATGATGTAGGCAATGGTACCGGAAGCCCGCCACAGACCGGTGAGCATACCGATGAGCAAAAAGACCAGGAAGATGGTCTTCACGTTATTGATGCCGGCCAGGGCCATTTTCAGCACAGCCCCCAGACTGTACTTTTTGTAGAGACCATAGGCAACGAACAGCAGGAAACCAGCAAATAGTGCCAGCAGCAGTGGTACATCCATAAAAATGCAGCCAAAAAGAATCAGGCAGAACAGGGCAATAACCAGATTTTCCAAGTAGATCAGCTCCTTGCGGGAATGGATGATAAAGAAAGAGGGAGCCGCAGCCCCCTCTTATGAATGATGGTTACTCCAGGGATTCAAAATAGGAGAAACGCCAGCCTTTTTCAGTTTTTACGTAGGGGAAGGTCACCTTTTGTACCCGGACTACGTTGGTTTTGCCATGTTCCGGATCCTGCATAATGGGGGTAGAAGCCTGGAGCTCAATCCGGTCAGCACCCTTGCGGACGATGTTGAAGGTGGTGGTTCCCTTGTGGGGATCCAGGGGTTTGCCGTTGGGAGCAACATACAGCTTTCCGTCGAATTCCCGGTAGAAACGGCTGCCACTGATGATGAAGCTGCTCAGGGCATCGGTAAAGTTTTCGTGGACCTTGGCCTTTAACTGGGCCATGGTTCTGATGTTGGTGTCGGAAACGGAATAGTAGATCATGTAGCCGCTGTCCTTTTTGTCATTGCCATCGGTGGGCAGGGGCTGGTGTTCAAACCATTCAAAGACGGTAACGGCATTTTGGAACGCCGTAATCACTTCCTGGTCCGTGGGGGCGCTGGGAGAAGCAAAAGCGGCACCGGCTGCGGAAAGAACCAGGCAGACGGCTAAAAAGAAAGAACGGAATATTTTCATGGTGCACACTCCTTAAATAAATTCTTCTCTATTTTACCATATCTGGGACCGCCTGACCATGGTTCAGGAAGAGTCGTGCTATAATAGGAAAAGATTGAGACAAAAGGAGAATATTATGAAACAGTATCAGGCAGTAATCTTTGACTTGGATGGTACCCTGCTGAATACTTTAACGGATCTGTGGCAGGCGGTTCACTATATTACAGAAAAGTATGGCTATCCAGAGCGTTCCCCCAGGGAGGTGCGGGCCGCTTTGGGAAATGGGCTGGAGCAGCTTCTGCGGCTGTCCCTGCCGGAGCTTACGGAACCCCGCTTCCAGGCACTGCTTGGGGAATTCAGGGAGTATTACGTGGCCCATTGCAATGAGGCTACCGCCCCTTATCCAGGAATCTTAGAACTCCTTGGAGAGTTGAAGCAGCGGGGACTTGCCCTGGCTATTGTATCCAATAAGGCACAGCCGGCGGTAACTGCCCTTTGTCAGCAGTATTTTTCTGCGTATATCCAGACCGCCATTGGGGAAAGCCGCCAGGTAAAACGGAAGCCGGCTCCCGATACGGTGCTATTGGCCCTGCGCCAACTGGGAGTGCAGCGGCAGCAGGCCGTCTATGTGGGGGACTCGGAAGTAGATTCCCAAACGGCCCGAAATGCAGGGCTGGATTGTTTTTTGGTCAGCTGGGGCTTTCGGGACCGGCAGGAATTGGAAAAGCTGCCCCGTACCCGTTTGGTGGACCGGCCGGAAGAAATCGCAAAACTGGTATAAAAATAAGGCATCCCTGGAGAGGATGCCTTATTTTTTGCAGGGCGAAGAAACAATTGTCAGACTGGAAAATCAGTCTTCTGGGTTGGGTGGGGTGTTTAGCACTGCCCCTTGGTCAGCCCCTGTTACCAGTGCGGCATAGCGGCGCAGGGCAGGGGTGGCTTTTTTCCGGATAGGAACCAGGTGCTTCAGCCGCCGTTCAATTTCTTCCTGGGGCACGCACAGGGTCAGTTTCCGGTTAGGGATATCGATGATGATTTCATCCCCTTCTTCCACGGCGGCAATGGGGCCGCCGGCAGCGGCTTCCGGGGAAATATAGCCGATACACGGCCCCCGGGTGGAGCCGGAGAAACGGCCATCGGTAATCAGGGCGCAGCTTTCGTCCATGCCCCGGCCAACCAACAGGGAGGTGGTCATGTGCATTTCCCGCATACCGGGGCCGCCCTTAGGACCTTCATAGGTAATTACAATTACGTCTCCTGTATGGATCTGGTCACCGGAAACGGCGGCACTGGCGTCTTCCATGGAATGGAAAATTCGGGCTTTGCCTTTGAAATAGTGCATGGAGGGCTTAACCCCGGAGACTTTTACCACAGCACCTTTGGGAGCCAGGTTGCCATACAAGATGGCCAGGCCGCCTTCCTGGCTCTTGGGGTGGGATAGGGGATAGATCAGGTCATTTTCCACTAAGGGAACATCCTTCAGATTTTCTCCCAGGGTCTTGCCGTTCACGGTCATTTGGGTGGTGTCCAACTTGCTTTCAATGGCCTTGAGCACTGCGGGCACGCCGCCGGCTTCTTCCAGATCCAGCAGGGGATATTTTCCGGAGGGCTTGATATTGCACAGGTAAGGTACCTGGCGGCTCAGGACGTCAAAATCCTTTAGGCTCAGGTCAATGCCGCCTTCGTGGGCAATGGCCGGAATGTGCAGGGTGCTGTTGGTGGAAGCTCCCATGGCCATACTGGCAGCAATACCGTTTAAGAGAGCACCCCGGGTCATGATTTTTCGGGGAGTCAGGTTTTCTTTTACCATTTCCACAATCCGCCGGCCGGATTCTTTGGCCAGACGGCGCTTTTTGGAAGAAACCGCATGGGAGAGCCCAACCCCTGGCAGAGTCATGCCCACCACCTCTGCCAGGCAGCACATGGTATTGGCGGTGCCCAGCATGGAGCAGGTGCCAACCCCAGGCAGAGCGCATTTTTCCACTTCCAGCAGTTCCTCCACACTCATTTTGCCGGTTTGGGTTTTGCCAATCAGTTCTCGCATATCGGTGAGGGTCAAGGTTTTGCCCTTGTATTTGCCAGGGAGCATGGGCCCGGCAGAAACCACCAGGGCGGGGATATTTAACCGCATGGCAGCCATCAGCATACCGGGGACAATCTTGTCGCAGCCGGGCATCAGGACCATGCCGTCAAACTGGTGGGCTTCCACCATATATTCGATGGAATCACAAATCAATTCCCGGCTGGGCAGGGGATAGCTCATCCCTTTATGACCTTGGCAGATACCGTCGCAGATGGCGATGGTGGAAAATTCTCGGGCAATGCCGCCGGCTTCGGCAATGCCCAGTTTTACATGGTCAGCCAATTCCTTCAGGTGAAAATGGCCGGGGACCATTTCTGTAAAGGAGTTGACCACAGCAATCATGGGCTTTTTGAAGTCTTCTTCGTCCAGGCCTGTGGCATACAGCAGGGCCCTGTGGGCGGAGCGCTCGATGCCATTGGTCAGCTGACCGCTGCGGTACGGTTTGTACTGCATCTTGCTTTCGTCAACCATCTTTTTTGCCTCCTTTTGGCAGGTTCTCTTGGTTGTTTCTACCATACCATGGTACAATTACACTGGCAAGATTGAAAAAGATGGAGTGAATACACTCAAAAATGTATTTGTAAAGGAGAACCTATGGAAACGGCCCAAGCCTATTTTTTGGTAGTAGTGCAGGAAAAAAGCCTGAAAAAAGCGGCCCAGCGGCTTTTTCTCTCTCCGCAGAATTTGGGAAACCACATGAAGCGGCTGGAGGACCGCTATGGTCCGCTATTTGTTCGGCGACCCAGGTTTACCCTGACTGCGGTGGGACAGGCCTTGGCGGAAAGTCTTTGGGAAATCAGAAATATTGAACAGGAATTTGCCCAAAGGGCGGCCCAACTGTCCCAGACCCCGCAAGGAGAGCTGCGTATGGGGCTGAACAGCAGCCGGGCCCAGGTGCTGCTGCCCCGGCTGGTACCCACTTTTCGCCAGCAATTTCCGGAGGTAACTTTGGATTTTGTTTACGGGGATACCCAGGTTCTGGAGCAGCAGCTTTTGGAAGGGGAGCTGGATCTGGTATTGGGGGTGGATGCCCAGGAGCAGGCCCAGCTGGAACAGCTGCCGCTTTTGGCGGAGCCTATTTTGTTTGCCTTGGCGGCAGAACTGGCGGAGAAAATCGGGGCCAAGGAAAAGCGGGAATTGACACCTGACCAGGCAGCTTCTTTTCCCCTTTTGCGGAATCCGGAGTCCAGCCATCTGCAGCAGAAGCTAACACGGTTTTGGGCCCGGCAGACAGTGCAGCCCCGCTATGACCTTACAGCCGCCGATTTTCTTCTCCAGCTGGAACTGGCTGCTCAGGGCCTGGGTGGGTGTTTTTTTCCAGCCATGCTGCTGTCCCGGCTGGAGGTTTTGAACCAGCAGCTGCCCCCAGCAAAGCAGCTTTTGGTCTATCAGGTGCAGGACCTTACTGAGAAATCCCAACTTTCGTTGGTATTGCGCAAAAAGCAGTTCCGCCCCGAATTTTTAAAGGCCTGGATCCGGCTTTGGCAGCAGGCTGCCGGCAAAGGGGCATAAAAAAAGAGCCCGGAGGCTCCTAAAGGCATAAAAAATGGTCTCGCAAGTTTGTAGCTCGGAGGTATTCCAAAGGAACACTCCATACAAAAGGAGGCCATTGATTATTATATAACACAACTTTGTGATTTTGTAAAATTTACAGGATGTATCTTTTTAACAGCAAGAAAAAGTGTATTAAATAATACAAAACTTGTTGGAATTTTGTTAAATGAAGGAGAACAACATGGCTAAGACCCGTTTGGAAAAACAGCTGGATTTTATTTTGGAAGTGGACCAGGAAAAGAATATTTTACGGCAGACCCACCTGTCCCGCCACGGCCGGCGGGAAAATGATGCCGAGCATGCCTGGCATATGGCCCTTATGTGCTGCCTATTGAAGGAATATGCCAATGAGCCTTTTGATCTGGCAAGAACGCTTTTAATGATTTTGATTCACGATGTGGTGGAAATTGATGCCGGGGATACTTATGCCTACGATGAAGCCGGTAAGGCTACCCAGGCAGAGCGGGAGAAGCGGGCGTCCCAGAGGATTTTTGGCCTTTTGCCGGAAGACCAGAAAGCGCTGCTTCTGGGGCTCTTTGCGGAGTTTGAGGCGGGGGATACCCCGGAAGCCAAATTTGCCCACGTGATGGATAATTTCCAACCCCTGCTGTTAAATGATGCCAATGGGGGCGGAGACTGGAAAAGCCACGGGGTGCATCGGCAGCAGGTGGAGCAGCGCAACACACGGACCGGGGAAGGCTCCCAAGCCATCTGGTCCTATATGCAGCAGCTGATTCAGAGAAATGTGGACAAGGGAAGTTTGGGGCAGTAACTGGTTTTTATAGAAAGCCGGGCAGATACGTTACAGAGATTGATTTTAATTATGGAAGCAATGATAATTTTGTATGCTTTGCCTTTCCGGAATTGTGATAGGATATTACCAACACGAAAACCCGAGACAATACTGTAAGGCAAAGGAGAGTACTATGGCAGAAAAAATTAGCATGAAAACCCCATTGGTAGAAATGGATGGGGACGAAATGACCCGGATTCTGTGGAAGTTGATTAAGGACATTTTAATCCTTCCCTATGTGGACCTGAAATCGGAGTATTACGATTTGGGAATGTCCTACCGGGACGAAACCGATGACCAGGTGACCATTGATTCCGCTCTGGCTACGAAAAAGTACGGCGTGGCGGTAAAATGCGCTACCATTACTCCCAATGCCCAGCGGGTGGAAGAATACCACCTGAAGAAAATGTGGAAGAGTCCCAACGGCACAATCAGGGCTCTCCTGGACGGTACGGTATTCCGGAAACCCATTATGGTCAAGGGCATCCATCCGCTGATTCCTACCTGGAAAAAGCCCATTACCATTGCCCGTCATGCCTACGGGGATATCTACAAGAATACGGAACTTCGGGTACCCGGTGCTGGCACGGCCCAGCTGGTCTTTACGGGTGCGGACGGAAAAAAGACCGTGCAGACCATCCAGGAATTTGACGGTCCCGGCATTGTGCAGGGGGTGTACAATACCGATGCCTCCATCGAAAACTTTGCCCGGACCTGCTTCCAATATGCTCTGGAGCAAAAGGAAGATCTGTGGTTTGCCACCAAGGATACGGTGTCCAAAATCTACGATCATCGGTTCAAGGACATTTTCCAGGACCTGTACGACCAGGAATATAAGCCGCAATTTGAAGCCGCCGGTATCACCTATTTCTATACCCTGATTGATGATGTGGTAGCCCGGATTATTCGGTCCCAGGGGGGTATGATTTGGGCCTGCAAGAACTACGATGGGGACGTTATGAGCGATATGATGGCTACTGCCTTTGGCAGTCTGGCCATGATGACCTCCGTGCTGGTTTCCCCCAACGGCTGCTACGAATACGAAGCGGCTCACGGCACGGTGCAGCGCCACTATTACCGGTACCTGAAAGGGGAAAAGACTTCCACCAACCCGGTGGCTACCATTTTTGCCTGGACCGGTGCCCTGCGCAAGAGAGGCCAACTGGATGAACTGCCGGAACTGGTAACCTTTGCCGGCCAGCTGGAAGAAAGTGTGCTTGCAACCCTGGAAGACGGGGTTATGACCGGGGATCTGCTGGCGGTATCCGACCTGCCCAACAAGCAGAAGGTCAACAGTGAGGAATTCCTCCTGGCTATTCAGCAGCGGCTGAACGCCCGGAGAAGCTGAAAACGCCTGGTAAGCAAAAAAGCTGTACAGAAACGGATTTTGTCTCTGTACAGCTTTTTCTGTAGGTTTTAGTAAGCGCTTTTGCCGAAAATGGGATGGACCGTGGGCTTTAAGGTCAGCCGCTTGGCCAGTTCTACGGCTTCTTCCAGGTGCAGGTCCGTTTTTTGGCCCCGTTCCTCAAAGATGCACATGGGATTGTCGCTGCCGATTTCGCTGCCCGGCATATACATATACTGCTCATTATCCGGGTCCCCTAAAATCAGGCCGGCCTGCAGTTCTTCTGCTACAATAACTGACATTAATACCCTCCTTGTTTATTGCTTCTATCATAACAGAAGGAGGGAAGCTCTGACAAGGGAGTTTCCACAAAAGGGGAAAATTGCTATAATAGAAGGTATCCATTAAAGCAGAACGGAAGAAAAGGAGAATTATATGGAAAAAGAAATTGCCAGCATTGATGTAGGACGGGCAGCTCTCAGAATGGCCCTGACCGCAACCAGAGAAGAAGAAGACCTTTTGAAGAAAAGTCTCCGGGACCAAGGGTACCGGGCTGCGGCTGTGGATTTTGGCGGAGAGTTTTTGCCCAGCGTGAAGAAAATCGTAGAACGGGCCGTGGTAGCTGCCGAACGGCAGAACATTGTGACGGATACCCATGTAGGGGCTGGTACGGTGGCAGGGGCTGCCCATGAAGCCCTGGCCCAGATTATGCACAAAGCCATCGGCTTTAATGTAGGGGGAAAGATTGGCGTGGCCCGCCATGGAGAGCATTTGTGCGTGGCTGTTTATATGAGCGTGGGGGTCCTGAACCTGAATGAATTGTGTGTAGGCATGGCCCACCGGTCCCTGGCAGGAATTGATTAAAAAAAGTTTCAAAATCCTATTGACAAAATTCGCATCTCCATGATAGAATAACAAAGTCGTCAGACAAGGTAACATGGTGGATATGGTGAAGCGGTTAACACACTGGATTGTGGCTCCAGCACGCGTGGGTTCGATCCCCACTATCCACCCCACTTTTTGGGGCGTAGCCAAGTCGGTAAGGCACGGGACTTTGACTCCCGCATGCGTTGGTTCGAGTCCAGCCGCCCCAGCCATGATGATTCACTAGCTCAGTTGGTAGAGCACCTGACTTTTAATCAGGGTGTCCCGGGTTCGAATCCCGGGTGGATCACCATTTTTTTTTTACATAAAACGCGGATGTGGCGGAATTGGCAGACGCGCCAGACTTAGGATCTGGTGTCCATGACGTGCAGGTTCAAGTCCTGTCATCCGCACCATACGGTAATTTCACCCGCTTTTCGGTTTCGGCCGGGAAGCGGGTATTTTGTTGTGCCCAAACAGGGGCAGGGTGCCAATGCAAGAAATTTTTACAAGGTATGGGGCTTTATGCTATACTAAATGAGAATATTCCCCTCTGGGAAAGAAAAGAGGTTTTCCCCCATGAAAAACAGCTATTTGATTGTGGTAGATATGCAGAACGATTTTGTCAATGGCAGCCTGGGAACAGAAGAAGCACAGCAGATTACTTTTAATGTGCTGAAAAAAGTGGCCAATTATCCCGGTCACGTGATTTTTACCCAGGACACCCACGGGGAAACCTATCTGGATACCCAGGAAGGAAAGAATCTCCCTGTAAAACACTGCATCAAGGGAACCCACGGCTGGCACTTGATTCCAGGCCTGGAAAAGCTGGCCAAGGAACACCACTGGCCTGTTTACCAGAAACCGACCTTTGGCTCTTTCACTTTGGCGGAAGATCTGAAGAAATTAAACAGCACCCGGCCTATTGAGGAAATTGAATTGATTGGTCTGTGTACGGATATTTGTGTGGTTTCCAACGCCCTGCTGCTGAAAGCGGCTATGCCGGAAGTGCCTATTTATGTGGACAGCAGCTGCTGTGCTGGAGTAACGCCGGAATCCCATAACGCTGCCCTGGCCACCCTGAAAAGCTGTCAGGTTCACTTACGCTGAGTAAGCTAAGCAAAGAAAAATCCTCCAAACCTTGTGTGGCTTGGAGGATTTTTTATTCGTCGTCTTCTTCTTTTGCTTTGGGACGGACTTCTACGATGATTTCCTGGACCCGGTGGTTGTTGGCCCGGGTGACGGTAACATGCAGGTTCTTGCAGTCGAAGGAGTCTCCTTTTTGGGGGATGGTCTCCAGGGTATCCACCACCCAACCGCTGATGGAATTGTTTTCCAGACCATAGTCGGTAATGTCCAGATCCAAATATTTGAACAGGTCAAACAAATTGGCGTTTTGGGAATTGGAGGAGCAGGAAATCATATAGCGGTTCTTGCCAATCCGGTGGAAGGACGAAATCACCTTGTCATGCTCGTCCCAGATTTCGCCAACCAGTTCTTCCACAATGTCTTCGGTGGTGACCAAACCCTTGACGGTGCCGTAGCTGTCCATGACCATGGCCATTTCGATTTTGGCTTCCTGGAGGGTTCTCATTACCCGGGAAATTTTGGTGGATTGATGGACGAAGGCTGCTTTTTTCAGCCGTTCTTCCAGTCTAAAATGGGGGTTTTTGATATAGCCGGAAAAAAAGTCTTTAGCGTGAAGAATGCCAATGATTTCGCTATAGTCGTCCTTAAATACAGGAATCCGGGAGAAGCCGTAGTCGGAAAAAATCTTCAGGGCCTTTTGGTTTCCCTCGGAAATGTCCATGGCCATCATATCCACCCGGGGGGTCATGATTTCCCGGACCCGAATATCACTGAATTCAATGGCGGATTTAATCAGCTGGCTATCCTGCTTGTTGATAGCGCCGCCGCTGGCTACTTCATCTACCATCAGAAGCAATTCTCCTTCGGTAGCACCGTGGGCCGCTTTTTTGGACAGCAGATGACTGAAAGCAGTTTTCAGCAGTTGAAACAAATAGTTTAGAGGAGTAAAAAGAAATACCAGAATGCGCAGCAGCCCTGCGGTACTCATGGCAAATTTTTCCGGATAGTCCTTGGCGGCGCTTTTGGGGAGAATTTCTCCAAATATCAGGATGACAATGGTAGTGACTACGGTGGCCAGGGCCAGGCCGGAAGGGCCAAAGTACGCGGTGGAGCAGGCCGCAGCCAGGGAGGCTGTGGCAATATTTACGATATTATTGCCGATTAATATGGTGGACAAGGCATTGTCAAATTTGTCCAGCAGCTTCAATACGGTTTTGGCCCGACGGTTGCCATCTTTGGCCAAATTTTTCAGCCGCAGCTTATTGCAGCTGGTAAGTGCTGTTTCTGTGGCGGAAAAATACGCAGAAAGGGATATAAAAACAATCAGGATACCCGTCAGAAGGGTAGTGGGGATGTTGAATTCTTCCATAGTATGGGATCACGCTTCCTTATTAGTATACTGTCCATTATAGGTGAATTTTCCGGGGCGGTCAACGGAGACAGAAACAAATGGCTGTAAAAAATCTATCACTCTGGGGTGTTTTCGTAAAATAAATTGGGATTTTGTAAAAGCCTGCCCGGGAAATTGGCAGAGTATGCTATAATAGGAATGCTATGATTAAAATTGCAAAAATCATCAGATCCAGACGGCGCACCCTGGCGGTAGAAATCAACCGGGAAGGCCAAGTAATTGTGCGCGCGCCCTATGGGCTGAGCAAAGAACGAATTGAATATTTTTTGGCGTCCCGTCAGGACTGGATTGCGTCCCATGTGGCAAAGGCGGCGGACGAGAAACGGGCCATACAGCCCTTGGAGCTCCGGGAAGGAGCTGCTTTGCTGTTATGGGGAAAGCGGCGAACCCTGCACCTGGTGCCGGGAGAGAATATTTTTCTGACCCAGGAGCAGCTGATTTTGGGAGAGCAGGTGACCCTGCCTAAGCTGATCCAATATTTCCAGGAGGAGCTAGGGACCTATCTTAGGGAACGGGTACCGTACTTTGCCGGGCTCCTGGGACTTCCTGCTCCCCAAATCAAGCTGTCCCAGGCCCGGACCCGCTGGGGCTACTGCAACTACCGGAACCAGCTGGGTTTTTGCTGGCGGCTGGTATTCTGCCCGCCTGGCGTAATTGATTATGTGATTGTCCATGAGCTGTGCCATATCCGCAACAAGTCCCACAATCGGCTGTTTTGGCAGGCGGTGGAAGAAATTTTGCCGGACCGGAAGCAGCGGGAACAATGGTTAAAGACTAATAGAAGGGTTATGATTGTCTTATGAGTATCAACAAACGGATTATTCTTTGCTTGATAGGCTTGGTGCTGGTGGGGGTAATATCCTTTTCCCTGCTGCACAACAGCCCCAAATATCAGCAGCAGCAAAAACAGGCCCAAAACGCCCAGCTGGTCCATTCCAAGGATACCAAGCTGCCCTATGCCTATTTGAATAATGTGATTGCCCAGTCGGGGGCGGCCTGTTCCGTGTATTACCGTTCTTTGGATACCGGGGAAGTGTTCTACAACTACTCCGGCAAGATGCCGGCCGGGGATCTGATCCGTCCCTATGTGGCTGCTGCGGTTTTGGCCCAGGTGGAAAATAAGGACCTGGCATTGGATGAGGTGTACACCCTGCGGCAGCGGGATATTAGAACGGACAGCCCGGCTTTGGGACAGGTCCCCGCAGGCAGCCAAGTAACGGTTCAAAATCTTTTGGAAGATATGCTGCTGCAAAATGACCGGACGGCTTTGTACAAGCTGATCTGGATTGCTGGCCGGGAAGACATCAACGCCTGGCTGACGGAAAAAGGATACGTGGATACGGTGGTGGGAAGCCATGACCTGCCCGTCAAAGAAAACGAGGAAGATAAGCTGGGGGCCCAGGAAAAACGGGAACTGAGCTATACTTCTGTTAACGATACGGTGACCCTGTTGACTCAGCTTTACGAAGGCAAATGCCTGGGGCCCAAGGAAAATGGGTACCTGCTGGGCCTTTTGGGCCGTGCTCCCCGGCCGGATATGCTGGGTGCCCTGCTGTCCCAAAGTGTAAATATTGCAGGCCTTCAGGCCGACCACGGCCAAGTTCTTGATGCGGCTGGCATTGTGTATGCCCGGGAGCGGTACGTGCTGGTAGTCCTGATGGACAAGGCCGTGCGTCCTGGAGAAACCCGGAAAACCATCAATCAGATTTCTTCTATCATATTTAATACGGTAAACGACAAAGAGGTGTTCAAGAAATGAAAAAGAATGTTGATGTAGCGATTATTGGCGGCGGCCCTGCTGCCATTTATGCGGCTTACGAGTTTGTCCTGAAATACCCCCAGGTAAAGGTGCTGATTTTGGAAGAAGGCCATGCCATTGACTTCCGCAGCTGCCCTATTATTGCCGGCAAGGTGGAAAAATGTATCCGCTGCGTACCCTGCAGCATTATGCGGGGCTTTGGCGGCGCCGGTGCGTTCTCCGACGGCAAGTACAATTTCACCACGGAATTTGGCGGCTGGCTCAGTGAGTACATTCCCAAAAAGACGGTTATGGAACTCATTGATTACGTGGATGAAATCAACTGCAAACACGGTGCCCCGGGTACGGTGTATTCCACCAAGAACTGCAAAATCGGCCGGCTGGCTCTGGGCCACGATCTACATCTGTTAAACGCTAAGGTGCGCCATTTGGGCACGGACAACAACCGGAACCTGATGGCCAGCATCTACCACTACCTGCTGGAGCATGGCATTGAAATCCAATGTGATACCCAGGTGGAAACCATCAGCCAGTCCAAAGAAGGCTATGAACTGACCATCAAGGGTTCTGAGCAGGTTATCGGCTGCACCTATCTGATTGGGGCCCCGGGCCGGGCAGGGGCTGAGTGGTTCTCCACCCAGTGCCAGAATCTGGGCCTGCCCATGGCCAACAACCAGGTGGACGTAGGTGTCCGAGTAGAAGTCCCTTACTCCGTATTCCAGGACATTACGGAAGAAGTCTACGAGGCCAAACTGGTGTACCGGACCAAACGGTACGGGGATCGGGTACGGACCTTCTGTATGAACCCCAATGGCTACGTGGTAGCAGAAAATACCGACGGCATTGTTACGGTAAACGGCCACAGCTTCAGCGACCCGGCCAAAAACAGCGGCAACACCAACTTTGCCCTTTTGGTCAGCAATAAATTTACGGAACCCTTTAAGGAACCCCATAAATACGGCAAGCACATTGCTTCCCTGTCCAATATGCTGGGAGGCGGCGTTCTGGTGCAGCGCTTCGGGGACCTGATCAAAGGCCGCCGGACCAACGCCCACCGGCTGAGCCAGAGCTTCCTGCATCCTACCTTGAATGCAGTGCCTGGGGACCTGAGCCTGGTACTGCCCAAACGCCATTTGGACAACATCATTGAAATGATTTATGCCCTGGATAAGGTGGCGCCTGGCACCGCCAACGACGATACCCTGCTGTACGGGGTGGAAGTGAAGTTCTACAGTTCCCGGCTGGACCTCAGCGATAAGCTGGAAACAAAAATGCCCAACTTCTTCGCCATTGGCGATGGAGCGGGCATTACCAGAGGACTTTCCCAGGCCTCTGCTTCCGGGGTGTATGTAGCTCGCATCATTGGCGAGCGGATGAAAGCTCAATTGGCTAACAGATAATTATTCAGGCTTTGGCATAGTTCCATGCCCAGGGTATGGACGGACAGGGGATACCAGGAAGGATCGGCAACGGCTTTTTGGGAAAGCACCTGTCCATTGCCGTCACATAAAACTTGATACAGATCGGCGCAGGTTTTCAGCCGGACATCGTAGCGGGAATACAGCAAGATGTCCTTTACGGCAGAGGCACCTGCGCCTTTTCGCGTCCATTTGTTCCAGACGGTGATGATGCCGGTCTTCTCATCGTATTTCAGACTCTGGGTATCGAAGGAAACGGTGTAGCTGCTGTTTTCTCCCGCAGTCTGCCAGGCAGCCAGCTTGGCGGAAGGCAGGGTGGGGGTATAGACCGTAGTGGTTTCCTTGCCGTTTTCGGTGGTGGTTTCCGTAGTGGTGGCCGTTAGGCCATTGTCCAGTTGGGACGTGGAAGTGGTGCTGGCAGCAGCTGCGGCATCATCAGCTGTTTTTTTGGAGCTGTTTTTTGCGGTGGTTTGGGCAGTGGTTTGACTGGAGCTTTTGGCAGCGGCTGCTTTTTGCCGGGCAGCCCGGACAGCCGCTACCCGCTGCCGGAAGGAAAGGGGCGCTGCAGAAGCTGCATTTTCTGTTACAGCCGTGGTACTTACGGCGTCTGTTTCCGTTTTTTCCTGGGCAAAAAGCAGGGATGGGCAAAGTAAAAGAGAACCTATTACTATAGGGAATAGTGCATTTTTTTTCATGGAATACATCCTTTCTGAATAGCCTTTGCCTTATTGTATCACAAGGCGGCTGTTTCGTCAGGGAAAACTGGAACGGGATTTGCCCAAAGAAAATAAAAACTATGTTATAATGGAAAGGTGTTAACTGAGAGCTTACATACTGATGAGAGAATTTTAGAATAAGGACGGTGCTAATGATGAAAATTACCTTTTGCGGCGCTGACAAGATTGTAACCGGTTCCTGCCATCTGCTGGAAATCAACGGGAAAAAAATTCTGTTGGACTGCGGTATGTTCCAAGGTCCACGGCTGATTCGGGACCTGAACCGGAGAAATTTTATTTTTAATCCGGCGGAAATTGATGCGGTAATCCTAAGTCATGCCCATATTGACCACAGCGGCCTGCTGCCCAAACTGATTAAGGAAGGGTTCAAGGGTTTTGTCCACTGCACCCCGGTTACCGAAGAATTGTGCGAAATTCTGTTGCCCGACTGCGGCCATATCCAGGAATCCGATGCGGAGATTGCTACCCGGAAGGGCCTGCGGGCTGGCCGGGAAGCTGTGGAACCGCTGTATACGGTAGACGATGCCTATCTGGCCCTGAAACATTTTGTGACCCATGATTACGATGAGGATTTTGAACTGTATCCCGGGGTTACGGTCCGCTTCCGGGTGGCCGGCCACATCCTGGGCAGCGCCATTGTTACGTTGCAGTTGGAAGAAAACGGCAAAAAGACCAAATTGATTTTCACGGGAGATGTGGGGCAGCCCAACGTACCCATTTTGGACGATCCCTACCAGATTGCCGGGGCGGACTTTATTATCACCGAATCCACCTATGGTAACCGGATCCACGAAGTGGCGGACCGGGAGCAGGAGCTGTGCGACATTGTGAAGGACGCCCTTTCCCGGGGCGGGAACATCATTATCCCAGCTTTTGCGGTTGGCCGTACCCAGGTGATGCTGTACTACTTCCAGAAGCTTATGTCTTCCGGCAAGCTGCCGGTAGTGCCCATTATGGTGGACAGCCCAATGGCCATTCGGGCCACCCAGGTGATGCTGTTTAACCCTGATGAATATGATGAGGAAGCCAAGTCCATTTTCCAAAAACAGGGCGGACATCTGATTGATATGCCCAACGTGAAATACACCCAGACCACCGAGGAATCCAAGGCCATCAACGAAATGCCCAGCCCGGTCATCATCATTTCCGCCAGCGGCATGGCCGATGCCGGCCGGGTGCTGCACCACCTGAAACACAACCTGTGGCGGAAGGACAGCTCCGTGATTTTCGCCGGCTATCAGGCCGAAGGCAGCTTGGGGCGGCTGTTGGTAGACGGGGCCAAGAAAGTCAAGATCATGGGCGAAGAAATTGTGGTGGGAGCCAAGATCTACAATATGACCGGTTTCTCTGCCCACGCCGATAAGGAACAGCTGTTGGCCTGGTATAAGGGCATGAAAAATAAACCCAAGGCTTTCTTTGTGGTCCATGGGGAATACGATTCTGCCGATGCTTTTGCCCATACCCTGCGTACCGAATTGGGGACGGCGGCCTACATTCCCAACTATGGGGATAAGGCCATTATCGATGGCACCGACTGGCATATTGAAGAAACCCAGATTGTCCAAAGCGAAACTGCCGTCCAGAGCATGCGGGATTATATGCGGGGCTTCGAGAAGAATTACCTTACCTACAAGGGCAAGATTGAACGGATTGCCGCCCATGATCCCAAGAAGGTACCGGATGTACGCTCCAAGCTGGAAAAGATCAAGAAATACATCGACGATGTCATGAAGACCTTATAAAGAAATTTGGGTAAAGGAATTGCCACATATTTGACAGAGTGTGGAGAAAAGCATATAATTAGTAAGTCGAATTGATTTAGTTTATTTGGAGGATGCTTATTGACAAGCATCCTCTTGATTTATCTGTAATGTAAGAGGGGATTGGGCTTTTATGATTAGAAACGATTTACGTAACATCGCCATCATTGCTCACGTTGACCATGGCAAGACTACCTTGGTAGATGCTATGCTGAAACAGAGCGGTGTATTCCGTGCCAACGAACGGGTACAGGAAAGAGTCATGGACTCCAACGATCAGGAAAGAGAACGTGGGATTACCATCCTGGCCAAAAACACCGCTGTCATGCATGACGGCACCAAAATCAATATCCTGGATACTCCGGGCCATGCTGATTTCGGCGGCGAAGTAGAACGGGTATTGAACATGGTTGACGGCGTACTGCTGCTGGTAGACGCCTACGAAGGTCCTATGCCCCAGACCAAATACGTGCTGCGGAAAGCTTTGGAACACCATCTGAAACCCGTGGTGGTCATCAACAAGATTGACCGTCCGGACCAGAGAGTGGAAGAAGTGGTGGATGAAGTTCTGGATTTGTTCATTGAACTGAACGCCAGTGATGATCAGCTGGACTTCCCCGTAGTGTACGCTTCTGCCAAAAAGGGCGTTGCCAAACTGGCTATGGACGATGAAAGCACCAACCTGGAACCGCTGTTCCGCACCATTATCGAAAATATTCCGGCTCCCGATGTGGATACGGAAGCTCCCCTGCAAATGTTGGTCAATACCTTGGACTACGATGATTATGTAGGCCGTATCGTGATTGGCCGTATTGTCAGAGGTACCATCAAAAACGGTCAGAACATCTGCCTGATGCATGATGACAAGCGTTCCAACGCCAAGATTGGCCGTCTGTACACCTACGAAGGCTTAAAGAGAACGGAAGTGCCGGAAGCCAAAGCTGGGGACATCATTGCCCTGATTGGTCTGGCCAACGCTGAAATCGGGGATACCATTGCTGATGTGGACAACCCGGAACAGCTGCAGGGCATCAAGGTGGATGAACCCACCCTGTCCATGACCTTCTCTGTCAACGATTCTCCTTTTGCCGGCCAGGAAGGCGACTTTGTTACCAGCCGTCATCTGCGTGACCGTCTGTACAAGGAAATTGAAACCAACGTTAGTATGAAAGTGGAAGACACCGAATCTGCCGATACCTTCAAAGTATCCGGCCGTGGTGAACTGCATTTGTCCGTACTGATCGAAGCCATGAGAAGAGAAGGCTTCGAATTGCAGGTGGGCAAACCCAAGGTTATTATGCGCCGGGACGAAAATGGCAAGCTGCTGGAACCTATGGAAGCTTTGACCATCGACGTGCCCCAGGATTTCATGGGTGCTGTTATGGAAGCTTTGGGTATCCGCAAGGCTGAACTCCAGAACATGACCGAACTGGCTGGCTACCTGCGTATGGAATTCATTATCCCTGCCCGGGGTCTGATCGGTTTTCGGAACCAGTTCCTGACCGATACCAAGGGCAACGGTATCATGAACCACGTATTTGCCGGCTGGGGCGCTTACAAAGGCGATATCCCCGGCCGTACCAGAGGTTCCCTGGTTGCTTTTGAAGCTGGTGAAACCACTGCCTATGGTATTGATAAATGCCAGGCCAGAGGCACCATGTACATCAACCCGGGCGAACAGGTTTACGAAGGCCAAATCATCGGCGAAAACAGCCGTGAAGATGATATGGACGTAAACCCCTGCAAAAAGAAACACGTCAGCAATATGCGTGCTGCCGGTTCCGATGATGCAGTGCGCCTGATTCCGCCGCAAACCTTCTCCCTGGAACAAGCCCTGGAACACATCAACGACGATGAAACCGTTGAAGTGACTCCCAAGAGCATCCGGATGAGAAAGAAAATTCTGTCCCGTCTGGAACGTGCCCGCACCCGTGCGCGCAACGCCAAGGCATAAGAACGATAATGGCTTCGTAATGAGTATTTGTGGGTAGGGAGGAGCAGATTCCATGTTTTCTGGTTTCCATTCTGAAAAAAAGCATGAAGAAGAATACTTTGACCGGGATTTGACTTTGGTGCGTGCTCCGGCCCTGAAATTGATGCTCAGAACGCCTGCGGACCTGAAGGATATTGCTCACTACGGAAAGTTCCTCCTGGAAGGCAAGGGACTGCTTCTGGCTCTGGATCAGCTGGAGCCAGAGGATCAGACCCGGGCCAGGGACTACTTATCCGGCATCAGTTATACCCTGGGGGTTTCGGAAACGGAAGTTTCTCCGGACGTAATGCTGTATCTGCCCAGTGAGGTAGGAATTATCGAAGCATAAACCTAAAGCTGTGACCCCCTGGTCACAGCTTTTTTTAAAATGGGGGGAGCTGTGCCCCGGAAATTTGCAGGAAAGGAGCAGTTATGGCAGAGCAATTTGTGCATTTGCACACCCATACCCAATACAGCCTGCTGGATGGGTCCTGCCGGATTCCCGAGCTGGTCCGCTACGCCAAGGAGCTGGGCATGCCCGCCCTGGCGATTACGGACCATGGGGTTATGTACGGGGCCATCGAGTTCTATCAGGAATGTGTCAAGGCTGGCATCAAACCCATTATTGGCTGCGAAGTGTATATTACTTCCGGCTCCCGGTTGAAAAAGGACCTGGAAAGCCGGAGCAAAATGTATCATCTGATTCTTTTGGCAGAAAACAAGACCGGTTACCAAAACCTGATGAAACTGGTATCCATCGGGGAAGTGGAAGGGTTCTACTACAAACCCCGGATTGACATGGATGTGCTGCGCCAGTACAGCGAGGGGCTGATTTGCCTCAGCGCCTGCATAGCGGGGGAAGTGCCTCGGCATATCCTCCGGGGGGAATTGGAAACGGCAGAAAAGGTCATGCTGGAATACCTGGATATTTTTGGTCGGGACCGGTACTATTTGGAAATCCAAAATCATGACTTGCCGGAAGAAAAGACCGTCCGGGAAGAATTGCATAAACTGGCCAAAAAACACAATATCAAGCTGGTAGCCACCAACGACCTGCACTATATCCACCGGTCCGATGCTTCGGGGCAGGACATTCTGCTGTGCATCCAGACCAACGCCAATTACCTGGACCCCACACGTATGCGGTTCAACAACGATTCCTACTATCTGAAAAGCCGGGAGGAAATGGAGCAGTTGTTTCCTGAGGACCAGGAAGCTTTGGATAATACCCTGGAAATTGCGGAGCGGTGTAATCTGACTCTGGAATTTGGCCATTTGCTGCTGCCGGAATTTCCCCTGCCGGAAGGGGAAACCATGGATGGGTATCTCCGGAAGCTTTGTGAGGAAAGTTTTCCCAAACGCTATCCCAATGATGATGGAACGGCCCGGAAACGGTTGGAATATGAACTGGGCATCATCAAGCAGATGGGCTACTCCGGGTATTTTCTGATTGTATGGGATTTCATCAATTACAGTCGGACCCACGATATTCCGGTGGGCCCCGGCAGAGGCAGCGCCGCTGGTTCCATTGTGGCGTACCTTACCGGCATCACCAGTATTGATCCGCTGAAATATAATCTGATTTTTGAACGTTTCCTGAACCCGGAACGGGTAAGTATGCCCGATATTGATACGGATATCTGCTACGTGAAACGCCATCTGGTGGTGGATTATCTGGCCCGCAAGTACGGGGAAAGCCACGTTGCCCAGATTATTACCTTTGGTACCCTGGCAGCCAAGGCGGCCATCAAGGACGTGGGCCGGGCCATGGAGATACCGTTAAATGTAGTTAACCAGGTAAACAAGCTGATTCCCAATACGCCAGGCACTACCCTGGCAGGCGTATTGGAATCCAGCAAGGAACTGCGGGCCTTGCAGGAACAGGACCCTAATATCGCCCAATTGCTGGACTTTGCCCAAAAGGTGGAAGGCATGCCCCGGCACACCTCCACCCATGCGGCCGGCGTAGTCATTACGCCGGGGGAACTGACCAACTACGTGCCCCTGCAGATTACCTCCAGCAGTGACGATGAACACGAATACATCTGCACCCAGTACGACAAGGATCGTTCCGAGTCCCTGGGGCTTTTAAAGATGGATCTTTTGGGCCTGCGTACCCTGACGGTGATTGACGATGCGGTGAAAATGGTCCGGAAAAACCGGGGTATTGACCTGCATATTGAGGATATCGACCTGCACGACCCTAAAACCTGTCAGATGCTGTGCAGCGGGGATACGGCAGCCGTGTTCCAGATGGAATCGGACGGCATGACCCGGCTGATGAAGCAACTGGCGCCCGAGGGCATGGAGGACCTGATTCCCCTGGTGGCCCTGTACCGGCCCGGTCCCTTAGGCAGCGGCATGGCGGAAGACTTTATTGCCGGCCGTCACGGACACCGTACGGCCCAGGTACTCCACCCCCTGATGGAACCCATTGTGGCCGATACTTACGGGGTTATCCTCTACCAGGAACAGGTAATGCAGATCGCCTCCGCCCTGGCCGGTTTTACCCTGGGCGAAGCAGATATTCTGCGTCGGGCCATGGGCAAGAAGAAAGCCAGCGTACTGGACAGCATGAAGGAAAAATTTCTCCAGGGAGCAGAAAAGCTCCACGGCATCAGCCGGGAACTGGGGGATAAGATTTTCGCCTTGCTGCAGCACTTTGCAGGCTATGGGTTCAACAAATCCCACTCGGCAGCCTATGCCCTGGTAGCCTATCAGACGGCCTGGCTGAAGGCCAACTATCCGGTGGAATACATGGCGGCCTTCCTCAACAGTATTATCTCCACCGCCGACAAGGTCAGCTGGTATATCGGCGTTTGCAACGGCATGGGGGTAAAGGTGCTGCCGCCGGATATCAACAGCAGTGAAGCGGGCTTCTCTGTGGACGGTAAGAACATCCGCTTTGGCCTGGGGGCCATCAAAAGTGTCGGAGACGCAGCAGTATCCGTGATTTTGGAAGAACGGGAAAAACACGGCGTTTTTAAGGACTTTTTTGATTTTACCCGCCGGGTGGATCTCAGCAAGGTCAACAAGAGAGTGGTGGAAAATCTGATCAAGAGCGGTTCCATGGATACCTTCGGGCTGCGTCGGAGCCAGCTGCTGGCCATTATGGATCCGGCCCTGGATGTGGCTGCCAGCGAACAGCACGACCGGCTTACGGGCCAGCTGGGGCTGTTCGGGGAAGAAGATTTGGCCGGCAGCAATGCCATTCCCATTCCAGATCTGCCGGAAATTCCCCAGGCGGATATTCTCCGGCTGGAAAAGGAACTGATTGGCTTCTACGTTACCGGACACCCGCTGGATCGGTTCCGTAAGGTGCTGAGCCGGTATACACCGCTGTTAAAATGCACGGAAGAAAACTTCCGGGACGGGGAGAGAATTGCCGTAGGCGGCATTATTTCGGACCTGAAAATCCGCTCCACCAAAAATGGGGACCGCATGGCCACGTTTGTGCTGGAAGATTTGTCCAGCAGCCTGACGGTGATTGCTTTCCCCAGGGCTTATGCCAAGTGCCGGCAGAACATTGAAAAGGACCGGGTGGTGAGCATCCAGGGTGTTATCAAATTGGATGAGGAAGCCGTCCGAATCTTTGCCAATGCTGTGGAGCCTTTGCAGGAAATGGCCCAGGAAGTCCATCTCCACATTGGCAAGGGCATGAATACGTCCCAGGTCCAGCAGCAGCTGGGAGGCATTTTTATGGCCTTCCACGGGAAGAATCCCGTGTACCTGCACATTGCCGATACCCGGAAGGTTATCCGCACCGACCCCCGGTTCTGGGTGAATGCAGAGGAACCGGGCTTTGAGGATGCAGTGGTAAAAGTATTGGGCAGCGGCAGCCTGCACTATTAAATACTTGTTTATTTATCTATACCGACAGGAATTTTTCCCAGCTGAGGAAGAATTCCTGTTTTTTTGCGTTTGCGTGCTTGGGGAAAAGGGGGCTTTGGGTGTCTTTTGGAGAAAAACGGAAACAACTTTTTGCAGGCAGAGAAAAGCGGGGCTGGTACCCGGAAATTGAGATAATTCTTCTACAATTCTGTAGATATTTCTGTTACAGAAACCCCCATGACCAGGAAAGAGAATGCCAAAATCCGGCGAAAAATGAAGCTTCCAGGAGGAAATTTAACATTTGTGAAAAAGTGGGAAATAAGAAGAATCTTTTGCAAGGGATTAGCAATCTCTTGCAACAGGGGAAAACACGTGCTACAATGTGAAATGTGTGGTTTTGAACAATAAAGATTTTTAGGAGGTCGCTTTGTAATGAACATCGTTGTATGTGTAAAACAGGTGCCGGATACCGCAGAAATGAGAATTGACCCGGTTACCAACAACCTCGTTAGAGATGGTGTAACAAATATCATGAACCCGTATGACCAGTACGCTCTGGAAACGGCTTTGGAACTGAAAGATGAAATGGGTGCTAAGGTAACGGTTGTTACCATGGGACCTCCTCATGCAGAAGCTGTTTTGAAGGACTGCCTGGCAGTTGGCGCTGATGATGCCAAACTGATCAGTGACAGAGCTTTCGGCGGTGCAGATACCCTGGCCACCAGTGCTGCTATGGCTAACACCATTAAACATTTTGGCATTCCTGATCTGATCCTGTGCGGCCGTCAGGCTATCGATGGTGATACCGCTCAGGTTGGCCCTGAAATTGCAGAGCACTTAGACCTTCCGCAAGTTACCGGCGCTTTGAAAGTTAAGGTTGACGGCGATGAAGTAATCGTTGACAGAGATAACGAATACACTTCCCAAACCTTGGCTATGAAGATGCCTTGCGTAGTTACTGTAATGCGCAGCAAAGACCTGCGTTTTGCCAGCATCAAAGGCAAACTGAAAGCCAGAAAGACTGAAGTTCCCGTATATACCGCTGCTGATTTGCAGATTCCTCTGGACATCATTGGTAAACCCGGTTCCCCGACCCAGGTAATGAAGAGCTTTACTCCGAAAGTTACCCAGGTTCACGGCGAAATCTTCACCGATGAAGATCCTGCAGAAGCTGTAGATAAACTGGTTGCAAAACTGGTTGAAGACAAGATTATTACGAAATGAGGTTTGAAATAAATGGCTAACACGAAAGGTCTGAAGACCGGCAACGAAAAAGATTTATGGGTTTACGTTGAACATTATGATGGCAAACCCGTTCATGTAGTAAACGAACTGCTGGGTGAAGGCAGAACTTTGGCTGACAAATGCAACCAAAAACTGGCTGCTGTTTTGATCACCGATAAAGCAAATGACATTCCTCAACATCTGATTGCCCAAGGCGCTGACCTGGTATACGTAGTAGAAGATCCTTCCCTGAAGGAATATTCCACCGACCTGTACACCAACGCTTTCTGCGAACTGATTGCTGAATACCATCCTTCCGCTGTTCTGATCGGCGCTACCAACGACGGCCGTGACCTGGGTCCCCGCGTTGCTGCCCGTATGAACACTGGTCTGTGCGCTGACTGCACCATCCTGGATGTAGAAGAAAACGGCCTGGTTCATTGGACCCGTCCTGCTGCTGGTGGTAACATCATGGCTACCATCCTGTGCAAAGAACATACTCCGCAAATGGGTACCGTTCGTCCTAAGACCTTCAAGGCTCTGGCTCCCGATGCTTCCCGCAAAGGCGAAGTTATCAACTACACCCTGAAGAACCATGTAGAAGACCGCGTCAGAGTCATCAGAAAAGACCCTGTTGTGGTTGAAGGCGAAATGGCCATCGACGATGCAGAATACATTGCTTCCGGCGGCCGCGGCATGAAAGCCAAAGAAAACTTCGTTCTGCTGCAAGACCTGGCTCATGTACTGGGCGGCGCTGTAGGCGGTTCCCGTGCTGCAGTAGATGAAGGCTTCATTGAACATCCGCGTCAAGTAGGCCAATCCGGTAAAACCGTTACCCCGAAGATTTACTTCGCCTGCGGTATCTCCGGTTCCGTACAGCATAAAGCTGGTATGAGCAAATCCGATACCATCATTTGCATCAACAAGGATCCGGACGCTCCTATGTTCCAAATCTCTCGGTATGGTATCGTTGGCGATGCTTTGAAGATTCTGCCTCTGCTGACTGCAAAGATCAAAGCTTTCAAAGAATCCTAATTCCATATGGAAATCCAATAGTCCGGGCTGTTTCAGCCCGGGCTATTTTTAGAAGGGGATCAATATGAAAAAGACAAAAATTATCTGCACCCTGGGACCAGCTACGGACAACAAGGACCTGCTGGTCAAAATGATTCGGGCAGGGATGGATCTGGCCCGTTTCAACTTTTCCCATGGCTCCCACAGTGAATGCGAAACCCGCCTGAATCTGTTAAAGGAAGCTGTGAAGGAAACGGGAAAGGTCATTGGCTATGTAGCCGATACCAAGGGGCCTGAAATGCGGCTGGGTCTTTTCAAGGGGGATAAGACCACGCTAGTGCCTGGCAGCCACTTTACGCTGACGGTGGACGAGGTAGAAGGAACGGCAGAAAAGGCCCATGTAAATTATGCCGGCCTGCCTTCGGAAGTCCGCAAAGGGGATAAAATCCTCTTGAATGATGGGAAACTGTCCCTGGAAGTCCAATCCACCACCGACAAGGAAATTGATACCATCGTCATCAATGGTGGGGAAATCTCCTCCCGGAAACGGGTGGCAGTGCCTGGGGCTTTCCTGAAGCTGCCCTTTATGTCCAAACAGGACGAAGACGACATTACCTTCGCTGCCCAGCAGGGCATGGACTATGTGGCAGCGTCCTTTGTGCGGAATGCCCGGGACGTTATGGAAATCCGCCGCCTGCTGGAACGGATTGGCTCCTCCATGGGGATTATTGCCAAGATTGAAAACCAGGAAGGCGTGGACAACATCGACGAGATTCTCCAGGTGGCCGACGGCGTTATGGTGGCTCGGGGGGATCTGGGGGTAGAGATTCCCATGGAAGATGTGCCCATTGTCCAAAAACAGATTATTGCCAAGTGCAACCAGCTGGGGAAGCCGGTGGTTACGGCTACCCAGATGCTGGAAAGCATGATTACCAACTACCGGGCTACCCGGGCAGAAGCCAACGATGTGGCCAACTCCATCTTCGACGGTACCGACGCCATTATGCTCAGCGGGGAAACGGCCTCTGGGGCGTATCCTTTGGAAGCGGTGCAGACCATGGCCCGGATTGCTACCCGGACGGAGCAGGCTTTCGATTATGTGACCTTGTTCCAGCATAAGGGTATTGGCGCCCATGTGCAGATGACGGATGCCATCAGCCATGCTACCGTGCAGATTGCTACGGAACTGGAAGCCAACGCCATTTTGTCCATTACCGAGTCCGGCTATACCGCCCGGCTGGTGGCCAAATACCGGCCCAAAGCAACGGTGGTAGCCGTGTCACCGGTTCCTGCCAGCTTGCGCCGGATGACCCTGTATTGGGGCGTTACGCCGCTGATGGGGGACAACAGAACCAGCACGGATTCCCTGATTGAAACCTCCATTGAACGGGCTTTAGATGCAGACCTGCTGCACAAAGGGGATTCTGTGGTGGTAACGGCCGGCATGAACGTGGGCAAGGTGGGCAGCACCAACCTGATCCAAGTAATCCACGTTGGCCATAAGCTGGTGCAGGGCCAAGGCATTGGCAAGCGTGCTGCTACAGGCACCATTTGCAAGGTCCGGACCAAGTCCGACCTGGAAAACTTCCGCCCGGGCATGATCCTGGCAGTGGCCGCCCTGGAAAACGAAATGGGTACCACGGCAGCCCAGGCTGGCGGCATTATTGCAGAAGAAGGCGGTTTTACTTCTCCTGCGGCCATTATCGGCATCAACTATGGTATCCCTGTTATTGTAGGGGCTTCCGGCGTCATGGATGCTGTGAAGACCGGCGACGTGGTAACCCTGGATGTAGCTACGGGTTCCGTGTATGCTGGAAAAATCAACGTAAAATAAACCTGGTAACTTCCAGGCTGCAGAAAACCCCATCCGACCGGGTCGGATGGGGTTTGTTTTTGAGAAAGCTCAGGCTGCTTTGGCCTTGGGGCTGCGCAGCCGGTGCCACAGTACGGCAAACAGATAGGAAATGAACAAGATGACCACATAGAACAGGGCAATGGAAACGTGTTCCAGGGAGCCAAACGGTTTGTCCGTTACCAGTTCCAGTTGGTCGATGAAGAAGGGGTGGACCAGATAAATCAGGAAGGAACGGTCGGACATTTTCCGCAGGGCGGTTTTACAGGGATACCAGCCCTGTTTCAGCAGCAGGCTGAAGAACAGGATACAGGCAAGGGTGAACACCAGGCCAGGCAGGCTCAGCTGCTGCAGGTAATTGACTGTATCTTCATAGGGCATGCCCCACAGGTTGGTCCAGCGGTAGAACAGCCAGGTATTAAAGCTGGCGCTGAGTCCAAAAAACAGGGCTATGGGCAGCTTATGCCGGGTCAGCAGTCTGTCAAAGGCGCCGTAGTGCCGGGCAATGACTCCGCCCAGCATGAATACGAACAGATAGAAAAACGGAAAGTAGTTCAGCCGGTATTGGCACAGGTTCAGCAGTACGGGGTTGTCTGCAATCCAGTCTGGATAGGACCAGAACACAAAGCTGAATTGGTATAGGGCCACCTGTAAAACAAACAAAATAGCCATGCCCAGCTTCAGGCCTATTTTTTCCAGAACCCGCATCAGCCCCCGCCACAAGGGGAATAGGATGTAGAACCAGAGCAGAATCACCAGGAAATAGATGTGGTAGACGCCGGTGCCAAAGAAAAGACAGAACAAAATATTCTCTGGCAGCAATAGGTTAGGATTTTGTGAAGTAAAACTGTAATAACAGATGTATAATAGAGAGGTAACCACATAGGGTAGGGCTATGCTTTTTAGCCTTTTCTGAAGGAAGCGGCCATAGGAAAAGGGCTCTTCCAGGGGATGGGTGTAAAACAGCCCGTAGCCCGAAATGAAAAAGAAGGTGGGCACGCTGTAGCGGCTCAGGATATTAGTAATCAGAACCAAAAACGGGGTGGCAGCTTCCGCACTGACGGCCATACTGCCTACGTGGATGGCAATAACCCCCAGCATACAGATGCCCCGCAGATTGTCAAATATGGGATTGCGCTTTCTCACGAAAACCTCCAGGCTTACTCCCGGTGCCTGCAAACCAGGCAAAACCAGGAAATTTATGCTAACTTAATCATTATAAGTATCTCCGGAAAGAAGAACAAGAGGTTTTTCTGGTTTCTTACGGAGTATTTTCTTTTTCGCTGATTTTTCTCAGATTCTTGCAAGAAGGGAGACGGTTTTGTGGAAGTGAAACTATTGGTGCGGGGAGCCCTGCTGTTGGCAGTAGGGGCACTTTCCCAGCAGCTGCGGCTGGTACTGCCCCTACCGGTGCCGGTCTTGACTTTGCTGATAGGGACGCTGGTCAATACGGTACTGTTTCTCAGCAGCCGGTATACCTCCTCCCAGCTTGCCTGGGTCACTGCGCTGGCGCTGCCGGTGATTGCTTTTTTTCAGGGGCATATTCAGCCCTTTTTGATTCCAGTGATTTTTTTGGGCAACGGGATTTATGTGGAGCTGACAGGGCGCAGAAAGAGTTTGCGCTGGACCCTGTTTTGGGCTCCGGCGGTGAAAAGCCTGGTCCTGGGCCTGTGTCTTAGCCTGGGCCAATTGCTGGTGCTCCAGCTGCCGCCTGCCATGCTGCCGCCGGTCCTGGCTGCGTTTTTGCCCTTCCAATGGCTTACCGGTATGGCCGGGGTTCTTCTGGGCCAGCTGCTGGAAGGCCGGATTCATGACTAGCTAACATAGATTTATAAACTTTGTTACATTAATAGTCTAATATTCTCTAGCTTTTTTTATAGAGGTAGTGTATAGTATTTTCATAACAAGAAAAGTAGGAGTTTAGCGAAAATGCAGATTATTGTTGTGGGGTGCGGAAAAGTTGGGCGAACCATCACCACCCAGCTAATTCAAGAGAATAATAATGTAACGGTAATCGATACCAATGCCAGCTTGATTCGTAATATTTCTACCAATTACGATGTCATGGGAATCGTGGGGAACGGTTCCAGTTTTACGGTGCTGAGCCAGGCGGATTTGGAACACGCGGATATGCTGATTGCCGTAACCGAAAGCGATGAAGTCAACCTGTTAACCTGCGTCATTGCCAAACTGAACAATACCCGATGCCATACCATTGCCCGGGTACGGAGTCCCCATTATTCGGCGGAGCGCCATTTTCTTCAGCGGGGGCTGAATCTGTCCATGACCATTAATCCGGAACTGGAAGCTGCTAAGGAAATTGCCCGGCTGCTGAATTTTCCCCAAGCTATTGAAATCTTTAGCTTTGCCAAGGATCGCATTGATATGCTGCGTTTTAGGGTCCCGCGCAATTCTCCCCTTTTGGGCAAATCCCTGAAGGCTTTGGCTCCTCTTACCACCAATCTATTGGTGTGCATTATCGAGCGGAACAATAAGATTATGGTCCCCCATGGGGATACGGTAATCCAGGCCGGGGATATTCTGACCATCATTGCCATGCCGGCGGACGCCCAGGAATTCTTCAAGAAAATCGGCGTGCGCACCAACAAGTGCAAGGACGTGATGATTGTAGGCGGCGGGGATATCACCTATTACCTGTCCAAAATCCTTCGGGACAACCGGATCAATGTGAAAATCATTGAAAAGGATATGGACCGCTGTGAAGAATTGGTGGAAGGCCTGCCGGGGGTTACCGTGGACTGCGGGGACGGCACCGAAGAAGAATTGTTAAAAGAAGAACATATTGAGAATATGGACGGCTTTGTGGCCTGTACCGGTATGGACGAAGTCAATGCCATCCTTTCCATGTATGCCTTGAAGCAGATGGAAGGAAAAGTGGTAACCAAGGTGAATCACGTGGACTTCGGGGACGTTATCGAAGGCTTGCAGCTGGACAGCGTGGTAAACCCCAAAAAACTTACAGCCCAGCAGATTGTCCAATACGTCCGGGCCGCCGGCAACAGCATGGAATCCAACGTGGAAACCTTGTATCGGCTGATGAACGGGCGGGTAGAGGCCTTGGAATTTTTGATTGACAAGGAGTCCATGATTATTGGGCAAAAGCTGGTGGATATGAAAATCAAGGAAGGGGTCCTGATTGCCGGTATTGTACGCAACGGGCGTCTGATTATTCCTGGCGGCCAAGATGAATTCCATGTGGGGGATACAGTCATTGTAGTGACCGTCCACCTGGGCTTCCATGACATCTATAACATTTTGGCCTAGCAAAGGAGCATCTTATCATGAATTATCCTGTCATTGGACAGGTGCTGTCCTGGATCCTCGCCACCGAGGGGATGATTATGCTCCTGCCCTGCATTATTTCCCTGATCTACCATGAAGACCAGGGAATGGTCTATTTTGCACTTTCTCTCATTGCCATGGTTCTGGGCTATACGGCCAGACGCCGGAAGGTGGAAAACCGGACCATTTACCAACGAGAAGGTTTTGTGGCGGTAGGCCTTTCCTGGGTAATCCTTTCTTTATATGGGGCTTTGCCCTTTGTATTGACGGGAGAGATTCCCAGTTATCTGGATGCCCTGTTTGAGATTGTTTCCGGCTTTACCACTACAGGCTCTTCCATCCTGCCGGATGTGGAGGCCCTGTCCCATACTTCGCTTTTTTGGCGGAGCTTTTCCCACTGGATAGGGGGCATGGGGGTGCTGGTCTTTATCCTGATGCTGGTGCCTTCCAGTACCGGCGGCACCCAAATGAATCTGATGAAGGCTGAAAGTCCCGGACCGGACGTTTCCAAGTTTGTACCCCGGGTGAGAAACACGGCCATCGTGCTATACCGAATCTACCTGGGCATGACCTTACTTATGATTTGCCTTCTGGCCCTTACGGGGATGAACTGGTTCCATAACCTGTGCATTACCTTTGGCACTGCCGGCACCGGCGGCTTTGGCATTGTCAACAGCAGCTGCGCCGACTATACGCCCCTTCAACAGTGGATTATTACCATTTTTATGATTGCTTTTGGGGTCAACTTCAGCTACTATTACCTGATGCTCATTCGGAAGGCCAAGGAAGCCTTCCGCCTGGAAGAAGTACGGGCCTATCTTTCCATTGTTGCAGCTGCGGGACTCCTGGTGACCTGGCAGATCCACAGCTATTTCTCTACGTTGGAAGAAGCCCTGCGGGCTGCCTTTTTTCAGGTGGCCAGCATTATGACCACTACGGGTTTTAGCACGGTGGATTTTGACCTGTGGCCCAGCTTTGCCAAATGCATCCTGGTGCTGCTGATGATTGTGGGGGCCTGCGCCGGTTCCACTGGCGGCGGTGTGAAGGTTAGCCGGATTGTGCTGATTTTCAAATCCATTCATTTGGAAATGGAACAGCTGATTCACCCCCACGGAATCCAGCGGATTCGGATGGATGGCAAAGTGGTGGACAGCAAAGTATTGAACTCCATTTATATTTTTCTGGTCACCTACTGCCTGATTTTTGGCATTTCCGTGCTGCTGGTCAGTCTGGATAATTTTGATTTTGAAACCAACTTTACGGCGGTGGCCGCTACCTTGAACAATATCGGCCCTGGGCTAGCCGGTGTGGGACCTACCCAGAACTTCAGCGCTTATGCGCCTTTTTCCAAATTGGTGTTGATTTTTGATATGCTGGCAGGCAGATTGGAGCTGCTTCCCATGCTGATCCTGTTCTACCCCAAAACTTGGAATCGCAACTAAAAAGGGTAAAAAAAGGGATCTTCCTCTGTCTGCTGACAAAGAAAGATCCTTTTTTATGTAGCTGGAAACGAGCCGCTTACCGGTCCCGGTTCAGCCAGACATTGACCTGCTGGTTGTAATATTCGTTTTTCTTTTTTTCCACCCATTTGTCCCGTTCTTCGCAAATGGCCAGCATTTCATCGGCAATTTCTTCAGCACTGCTGGGCTGGACGTGAATCAGATACTGGGTGAGCCGGGTGATGGTGTTTTCCGTGCCCAGCTGGGCGGCCAGCAGCTGACCGAATTCGGCGGGGTAGCCCATCTGCACCAGAACCTCTAGCAGTTCGTTGGCAGCGGCTGCCGTAGTTTTAGTTGTCATGTGTTTTCCTCCTTGCAGCAAGGCCTTTGAGCCGCTGCAGCAGTTTGTAGAATAAAATGGCGGCAAGGACGCCCAGGCTGTCCAAAAGGACGTCGCTGACCTGGGTGCTGCGGCCTGGAGACAGAAGCTGAAGGGTTTCATCCAGGGCTGCGGCAAGAGCGCCGCAGAAAAAAGCCCAACGGGGGCCTCTGGGGGGCTGAAAGGTGCCGCCTGTAAGCCGCAGCAGCAGGCCCAAAAGGGCAAATTCGGTCAGGTGGGCCAACTTCCGGATGGTGTAGATGTTCAAATAGGCCAGTCCGGGGAGAAAACTCCCCAGGGACAAGGTCCAGTGGAGAACCGTTTCGCTTTCTGAGGCTGAGGCGGAAGCGTTCATCAGGGAATGGCCCCAGATAAAGGCCAGCATACCCAGGGTCAAACTGCGAAGCAGCCATTTGTACATGGAGGGACCTGCCTTTCTGGAGAAATTTTCACTCAGGCAGCCCAAGGCTGCGCCTGAACTATTGTACCATATCCCCAGAAAACTGTAAAAAGCAGGAATAGCCTGCCTGCGGGGATAATTTGACAAGTTCACCAAATTGCTAAAATAAAAACGTTTTCTTTGTATCAATTTTGGAAAACAGGAGGGAAGGCGAACTGTCGCGGTTTGACAGGGAGCTGGAAAATATGGTAGTGTAGAAATTAATAGTAAATGCGAATGATTCGCATAAAGATACAAGCTGGAGGAGGATACCCTTGCTGCGAAGAATCTTATCGATTTGGGGAATCTGTCTGCTGCTGCTTCTGGGAATGGGCAGGGTACAGGCGGCACCCCGTATTCAAGCGATTACGTATGGCGTAGTTCCCCAGGAGAGACTGCGCATTGTATTAGATACCGGCCGTCCTTTGGACTACGATGTGGACCTGGACGATGAGGAGATTACCATTTCTGTGGAGGGTCAGCTTGCCGGAGCCAGGCCAGACACCTATTACCCCAAAAATACCCCCTACATCCGGCGGGTACGGGTGGAAAGTGAGAGCCGTCGGACTCTCCTGCACGTCATCATGAAGCGGGAGCCGGACAAAAAGAGTGTCCATGGGTTTTACCTAAAGGCCAATGCGGAAGCAGGCCGGCCGGGACGAATGGTCTTTGATATTGTGGCGGGACCTGGAGAAAAGGCGGTCAACGGGTACCGGACCCGGGGCGGCATTAAGGGAAAAATCATTACCCTGGATCCTGGTCACGGCGGAACGGACCCGGGAACCCATGGCCTAGATACGGGCCTTACGGAAAAACAGGTCACCCTGCCGGTGGGACTCAAGGTCAAGGAGCTGCTGGAGGACAAAGGGGCCATTGTCCATATGACCCGTACCCGGGACGTAGATGTGTACGGTCCCAATGCTACGGACCGACAGGAATTGCAGGCTCGGGTGGACGTGGGAGAAAAATACCATTCTGATCTGTTTGTGAGCATCCACTGCAATGCCAGTACCAACCGGAGCGTGCAGGGATTTTCCAGCTATTATTATCCCAAGACCTGGTATGACCAGAAAATTGCCAGCTGCATCCAGCGCGAATTTATGAAGCTGGGGCACCACGAAAACCTGGGGGTGCGGCAGGCAGGTTTCTACGTGATGAAACATAGCTCCATGCCAGCCACCCTTGTGGAAATGCTGTTCATGACCAATCGCCGGGAGGAGCGGGAACTGAATTCCCGGAGCTTCCGGGATAAACTGGCCAAAGCTATTGCCAACGGTATCGAAAAATATTTCTCCTAAGGGTGCTTGTAATTTGAATTGTTTCGACTTTTTGCCCAAAATGTGCTACCATTTGAAGTAATGGACGTGCTGTGCACACGGCAGAGGTTTTCTTTTGAGAAAGAAGGCAGAAAATATGAAAATTGCAATTCCTTTTGCAGAAGGACAAATTTTTCAGCATTTTGGCAAAAGCACCCAATTTAAACTGGTAACGGTGGAAGAGGGGAAGATTACGGATCAGCGGCTTTTGGACGCTGAGGGTCATGGCCACGGGGCCCTGGCTGCTTTTCTGAAGGAGCAGGGCGTGGACACGGTAATCTGCGGCGGCATGGGAGAAGGTGCCAGAACGGGCCTGACCCAACTGGGTATTCAGATTTACGCAGGGGCCCAAGGCGATGTGGCAGCGGCCGTGCAGCAGCTGTTGGAAGGCAAGCTCACAGACGTTCCAGGGGGCTGCGGCCATCATCACGGTCATGAAGAAGGTCATGGCTGCGGCCATAAGCATGACCATGGAGAAGACGGTCACGACTGCGGTCACCATGAACATCAGGGGCATGAGGAAAAGGACCTGCGGGCGGTAGCCAAGGCCGAGCTGAAGGAAAAGCAGCACCAGGAGAAAAAGGCGGATAAGCATGCCGAAAAACACGCAGAGAAGCACGAAGAAAAGCACAAGGATAAACACGAAACTAAGCATGCCGATAAGCACGAAGGTAAACACGAAGACAAACACGAAGACAAACATGCCGATAAGCATGAAGATAAACACGCCGAAAAACACGAAGAAAAGCATGAAGACAAACACAAGGATAAGCACGGCGCAAAGGAAAAGAAAGCTGCCAAAGAAAACTAAGCGGCAGTTGGAAGAACCGGAGAAGATGGCACAAACATCTCCTCCGGTTTTGTTTTTTTATGGCTCCAAAACTGAAAAAAACGGTACAGTCTAATAGGGGAGATACAGACTTTGTGAATTTTTCTTGACAGGGTGGGAAAAGACAAGTATGATAGGCGGTACAGCAATACATACTATACAGATATGAATTAACAGATGGGAGAGATGCTTCATGAAGAAAAACAAATTGGCAGCCGTGCTGGCAGGCGTTTTGGCACTGGCTCTATTAGCCGCAGGCTGCGGCGGCAGTGATTCCAAAGCTGGCGGGACAAGCAGCAAGCCTATCAAAATTGGCGCTACGGCAGGGCCTCATGCGGACGTGGTCCATGCAGTGGCTGAGGAAGCCAAAAAACAGGGCATGAATGTGGAAGTGGTGGAATTCTCCGATTACATTACGCCGGATAAGGCCTTGGCGGAAGGCGATCTGGACCTGAACAGTTACCAGCACGCACCGTTCTTGAACAACTTCAATACCCAAAACAATACCAAACTGGTGCCCATTGGCAACACCATCCTGATGCGCATGGGTATCTACAGTGACAAGATTCATGACCTGAAGGCTGTGCCCGACGGCGCTGTAGTGGCCATTCCCAATGATCCCACCAATGGCGGCCGGGGACTGGTGCTCCTGGAAAAGGCTGGCCTGATTAAATTGAAGGCTGGGGTGGGCTTTAAGGCCACGGTCAACGATGTGGTGGAAAACCCCAAACATTTGCAGTTTAGAGAGCTGGAGGCTGCGCAGCTGCCCAGAAGCCTGGCAGATGTGGATCTGGCCGTGATTACCATGAACTATGTAATGAGTTCCGGTATGGACGTGAAGAAGCAGGGCCTGTTCTGGGAAGCAGACGATGAACCGTTAGCCGTTATGGTGCTGGCTGCCCGGGAAAAGGATAAGGACAAGCCGGAATATAAGAAGATTGCGGAAATCTTCCATTCTGCGGCAGTGAAAAAATTCATTGAAGACAAATTCAAGGGAACCATTGTTCCTGCCAAATAAGCTAGGGGCTGCAGCGTGGCTGCGGCCCTTTCTTTCTCCGGAAAACTTTCTAAAAGTAAAAAAAGTTCGTTGACAAAGGGATTGCTGCATGATAAAATAATCACTGTTGTGATACCTATCACGCTTTGCCGAAGTGGCGGAATTGGCAGACGCACTTGACTCAAAATCAAGCGCCCTCAAAGCGTGCCGGTTCGAGTCCGGCCTTCGGCACCAATCAAAAAGTGAGACTGTGAAATTTTCACAGTCTTTTTTTGTGCGCCAAAAAGCTTTTGGACAAAAGAAACCCGCTGGGATGCCCAGCGGGTACGCAGTTCACTTTGCTTTATTTCAGCTCTGCAGTTTTTTCTTCCCCAAATTCCACCAGACCACCCAGGTGCAGGGAAACCACCTTGCCGTCCTGGATATCGGCACCGGCGGTTAATTTGCCTCCGGGCATGGTCAGCTCTACTTCCAGGGAACGGCCTTGGCGCAAGGCCAGGGCTGCTGCCACGGAAGCCGCACCGGAACCGCAGCTGTTCTCCCAGTACAGGGTGCCGGTTTTGCACACATAGACTGCGGGAATTACCTCCAGACTGCCTGGATCTACCAGCATCAGCCCATAGGCCTCGGGTTCCGGCCACCGGGAAACTTCCCGCTGAAGGGATTGGAACAATTGTTCTTTGTCCACATAATCCAGGTTGGGGGTGAAATAAATGTAATGGTCGATGCCCGGCAGGGAAATCAGCTGGCACTCCACACTCTCCCGTTCATAGGACAGGGGAATGGTGCCGGTTTTCAGAGGGGGCTGGAGTTTGATGACCGTTTCGTAGGTGCGGTCCTTGATCTTTTTGGCACGGGCTGGCAGGGCTTCCGAGCAGCCAGAGCAGCTGACCATAAAATCGCCCTGGTCCTTATTTTGCAGCAGCAGGGCATAGGCTGCCGAGGAACGGGAAGCGTTCCCACAGAATTCGCCGCCCATCATGGTTACGGTAGTGTGGTTCCCGGCAACGGCAAAACAGCCTACCTGTTCCGCCGTTGGTTCCATTTCCAAAAGAAAACGATTGACAACCTTCCGCTGCTCAGGAGGGATGGGATCAAGGACAAAAAGCGTAATGTTGCCGCTGGGGTTAGCAGTGACGTAATGGATTTGCATATTCAAGGACCGCCTTTCTATGGAAACAAAGCATAATAAGCTTTTGATTTATGCCTTTATTATACAGACCTTATGGGAAATAAACAATATCAAAATTTCGATTTTTGCATGATTTCTGAAAATAAATCTGTGTATCCGATTTGTGCTACAATAAGGAACGTGCAAAACGTAAAAATAAGAACAACCCAATGGAGGGATAGTGTGAAAAAGAAAGTCAAATGGTTTGGTTTTTTGTGTATGGGGCTGGCGTCCCTGCTGCCCTGGCATATAGGGGCTGCAGCCGATGCTCCCAACTGGCAGGGGGGTGTTCCTGAATACCAGGAAGTTCAGGGTAAAATTACCCAGGATGGCCCCAAGCTGGTCTTTTCTGACAGCCCAGAAATGGTCAAGGAATGCGGCATCATGTACCGGGATACGGTGCAGGGTCCGGTGCGCTTGTTTTTTCATCATGTGAATGATATGAAAACCGATAAACGGCTGGCGGTGGTGCTGCGCCGGGTGTCCCTACGGCCCAGTTCGGTGTTGGTGGGGAAAAATGGCGTTTCCCGGCCTAATACGGACTGGCTGGAAGCGGGCAAGGAAGCCCAGGAACGCTACTATGGATCCGTCCCCAGCCGGAAGCCCTTTGCAGTTTTAGGGGTCAAGGATCTTTTGGGCAGCGGCAAAGGCCTGGTAGTAAAGCCCCAGCAGTTGGTTACGGGAATTGTGGACCTGGAAACAGACCAGCCCGTAGAAGTGTCCGTGCTCATGATGCCCATGAATGCGGACCTGAAAATTTCTACGGATCTGTTTTCCATTCTGCCCCCTGACGAAGGCGGCCATGTGCTGCGGGGGACCTTCAATACCTCCAACTGCCATGTAACCCTGGAGGAACCCTTTGATGCGGATAAGAACACCATCTGGGGCCTGGAACTGGCGGATAATGCCAAGAATCCCTACGTTACTGGGGTGGACGCCACCACCGGCCAAAAGGTCATCAATTACGGCAACTATGGGGTAATGTACGACGTAAATTTCCGGACCAAGGGCAAGCGCAATACCATTCTCCGGTTCAATCCCTACGGGGGACCCTATGCCGGGGAAGGGGTGCTGGACGTACAGGATAAGGCCGCCAAATACATCCGCCTGCCGGAAGACGCTACTTCCTTTGGCTGGAGCGGAGACGGGGAAAACATGGTGGTGGGCACCATTCCTGCGGACCGTCGGGCTACCTTCCATTTTTCGCCTCCTGGTTCTTCCAATCTGCCCATTCGGCTGTTCTGGCAGGGTGAGGAGAAAAACGATTTTAGAAATAGATTTAATGGAAAATAATTATCAAAAATACTTGCTTTTTTATTAAAAATGGCCTATAATAAACCTGTAATCGAGATGGATGCATGAAACGTTTTTATCCGCTCGAAATGCTAGAATATAGGGGGAATTGACAATGCCAGAATTAAAAGGTACTCAAACTGAAAAGAATTTACAAACTGCTTTTGCAGGTGAATCTCAAGCGTATAACAAGTATGGTTATTATGCTTCCGTAGCTAAAAAAGAAGGCTATGAAAGAGTAGCAGCCAACTTCCTGGAAACCTCCAACAACGAAAAAGAACACGCCAAGATTTGGTTCAAGGCTCTCCATGGCGGCTCCATTCCTGATACCGTTGCCAACCTGAAAGATGCGGCTGCCGGTGAACATTACGAATGGACCGATATGTACAAAGGCTTCGCTGAAACCGCTGAAAAAGAAGGCTTCACCGAATTGGCTTATAAATTCAGAGCTGTAGGTGCTATCGAAAAACATCATGAAGAAAGATACCAAGCTCTGCTGAAAAAGGTAGAAGATGGGACCATGTTCGAACGCAATGAAAAGACCGTTTGGATCTGCTCCAACTGCGGCCACATTGTTGAAGCTGAAAAAGCTCCTGAAATCTGCCCGGTTTGCGCTCATCCCAGATCCTACTTCATGGTCAACTGCGAATGCTTCTAAGCTGACACAAAAAAGGTGCCTCAAAAGTTACTTTTGAGACACCTTTTTTTAAAAGCAATTTTGGGTTGTAATTACCGGTTGGTGAGCCCCAATTCCGTCAGCATTTCCATATCTTCTGCAATGGTGGTGCCGGAGGTGGTGAGCATATTGCCGGTAATGGAAGCAGAAGCCCCGGTGAGCAGCGCAGACTTGCCGTTGTCCGGCAACAGTTTGCGGCCTGCAGCCAGGCGGATATTGGCTGTGGGGTTGATGAAGCGGAAAATGGCAATGGTGCGCAGGATATCTTCCGGCGGCAAGGAAGGACGACCTTCCATACCGGTGCCGGGGATGGGCATCAGGGCGTTGATGGGAATGGATTCAATTCCCAGGCCTTGCAGCTCAAAGGCCATATCCAGCCGGTCCTGCCAGGTTTCTCCCATGCCGATGATGCCGCCGGAGCACACGCACAGACCTTCTGCTTGGGCGGCCTTGATGGTCCGGATCCGGTCATCGTAGGTATGGGACGTGCAGATCTGGGGGAAGTAGCGCCGGGAGGTCTCGATGTTGTGGTGGTAGCTGGTAACTCCGGTTTGTACCAGCCGGTGGAATTGTTCCTGGCTGAGAATGCCGTGGGAGGCGCACAGGTCGATGGTCAGGGTTTTGTGCATTTCCTGGTAGGTGTCCAGGGCTTTCTCAAAATCCTTACCGGTCAAGGCCCGGCCGGAAGTTACCAGGGAAAAACGGTTGGCGCCGGCATCTTGGTCGGCCTTGGCCACTTTCATAATTTCTTCTTTGGGCAAAAAGCCGTATTCTTCACAGTCCGTATGATGGCAGGCGGCCTGGGCGCAGTATTTGCAGTTTTCGCCGCAGCGGCCGCTGCGGGCGTTGATGATGGTGCAGAAATCCACATGGTTGCCGCAGAAATGCTTTTGCAGGCGTCCAGCTTCCCGCTGCAGGTCTTCCAGGGGCAGGGTCAGCATTTCCTGTACAATGGCATCGTCCTTTTGCAGGCGGTACCCAGCCATAATCCGATCGGCAACAGCCGTTAGTGTTTCTTTCATGAAATTAGTCATCCCTTCTCCAATGGTCTATGAGTCATTATAGGGGACGGGAAAAGAACGGTCAACGCATATTACAAACAGGTTAACATAAAACTTTTTATTTCACTAGGAAAAGGAGTGTATCAAAATGGACAAAAAAGAATTGCTGTTCATCTATCTGGAAGGCTGTCCCTATTGCCAAAAGGCTTCCCATGCCTTGGAAGGCATTTTTGCAGAGCATCCGGAGTACAAGGAAATTCCCCTGGTCCGGGTCAGTGAGACCAAGGAACCGGAAAAACTCCAGGGCCGGAACTATTATTACTGCCCCACTTTCTTCTACGGGGACGAAAAGGTCTACGAGGCTGCGCCCGGAGATTCCGAGGAGAAAATGGACAAAATCCTCCGGGACTTCTACCAGAAGGCAATGCAAGGCTGAAACACTTATACAAAAAGCGGCTCCAGGCAATGGCTTGGAACCGCTTTTTTCGTGCGCTTAAAAATCAGCTATTGGCACCGGACAGGGCCTTGGCTTTCATTTCCTGATACTTCCGGGAGTAGAAAGGCTTCATTTGGGCTTCCCGGTGGTCGTAGCCGTAGGCCCGCTTGGAAATGGTCAGGATGGGAGGGGCCTGAATCCGTTTGGCTACTGCCAGGCCGCAGAAGTTTTTCCACCACCGCTCCAGGTCTGCAATAAAGGCTTGGGGAGTGGGGAACAGTTCCTTGACCAGCCCCGGGGCGCAGCCCAGGTGTTCTTCCAGGGTGCCTTCCAGGTACCAGCCCAGCAGGTCTTCTGGAGAAGTCTTGTACCAGTCCTCAATAAAGGAACGGAACAGAAAGTCGTGGTAGGGGTAGACCAGGGGGTCGCCGCCGTTTCCCACGGTTTGGGCTTCGGACAGTTCGGCACTGGGCTTAATAGTGAAAATCTGCTCTGGAATCACTTCTTTGTGGAAAACTTCTTCGTTCAGGTAGTGGCCCAGGGCGTAGACCTGGTGCTTCCACAAATCTCCCAAAAGGGCCAGGACGCCGGCAATGTCGCCGTAGAAGGTGGCGTAGCCCACGGTCATTTCCGCCTTGTTGGAGTTGCAGGAGAAGCCGCCCCCAAAGGAAGCTGCTAGTCCGGCAATTACCCGGGCACCCCGGTCCCGGGCCTGAATGTTTTCCGTAGCAAAGGGGGTAATGGTCAGCTTGGAATCTTCTCCCGTAGCGTAGTTGTGGATAGGGGTCTGGCCCAGCTGCTCAATGGTCTTGTCCACTACTTCCTGGATAGGAATGATTACGTAACGGGTACCCAGGGCCTGGGCCATTTGCTGGGCCAGGTTTTTGGTAACAGAGGAATTATAGCGGCTGGGAATGTTGGCCAACAGCACATTATCCGCTCCCAGAATGTCCACATAGAAGGCGGCCGTTACCGCAGAGTCAATGCCGCCGGAGACCCCGATGGTCATCTTTTGGAGGCCAATCTGCTTGAGAAATTGGGAAGCCCCATAGTGCAGGGCCGTATAAATTTCCTTGGCATCGGAAAATTCCGGTTCCGGTGCTTTGTTCAGTTCCAGCTGCCGGGCTGCCGGATCAAACTGGGCCGTAAGCAGGGTTTCCTGGAAGGCCGGGGCATCGGAGCGGCTTTGGCCGTCCGCACTGTAGAAGGTGCTGCAGCCATCGAAGGTAAAGATGTTTTTCCCGTTGTTTTGGACCCCTACACTGTTGCAGTAGACCAGGGGAATGCCGCATTCCTTGGCCTGGGCGGCAAAAATCCGGTGCCGTTTGACGTTTTTGTGGAAGGTGTAGGGAGAGCAGGAAATATTGCAGAGAAGCTGGGCTCCGTTTTGTTTGAGAAGCTGGGGAATATTATAGTAGTAGTTTTCCGTCCAGCCGTCTTCACAGAGCATGATGCCCAGCTTGACTTCCTGGCCCCTGATGGTTACCGCTACGGGCTGGAGCAGCTCTTTGAGCGACGGGGTCCCGGGCAGTTCCAACTGCAGCTTGGTGGTGCTGTGGAAATACCGGCCATCGTCAAATTCCCGGTAGTTGGGCAGGGCAGTTTTGCTGATAAAGGGGTAGGGCAGACCACCGTGGAGCAGTTTGCCGTTTTGGGCCACAAAGGCCGCGTTGTATTTGCGGATCCGGCCGTCTTCGTTGATTTTTTCAGGGTCAAGGGCAATATTGCCAAAAACAATGCAAAGGTCCTTGCTGGCGGCAATCAGTTCCTTGCCCCAGGCTTCACAGTCCCTGAGAAAAGCGTTCTGTTCCCAAAGGTCTCCCAAAAGGTAGCCGGGGATGGTCAATTCGGGGAACAGGACAATGTCCGCCTGCTGGGCTCTGGCTTTTTCCAAATAGGCCAGGGCCTTTTTTGTATTGGCTTCCGGATTGCCAGGTTCTACCTGGATCTGGGCACAAGCAATCGTGATCTTCATTTGTGTATCACTCCGTTACTTGATATAATATAAGCTTACAGATGGGCTTATCAAACCTGTATGCTTACCATTATAACAAAAGGAGCGGGGATATGAAAGTCAAGAAGACCAATGCGGCTCGTATTCTGGACGAAGCCCATATCAACTATGATCTGAAAAGCTATCCGGTAGATCCGGAACATTTGGACGCCGTCCATGTGGCAGAATCTGTAGGAATGCCCCCGGAACAGGTGTTTAAGACCCTGTGCTGCCGGGGAGATAAAACTGGCGTCCTGTTTGCCGTAATTCGGGGCAACGGAGAGCTGGACCTGAAGGCCCTGGCCAAGGCCAGCGGCAACAAGAAAACCGAATTGGTGCATCTGAAGGAAGTGCTGGGCCTTACCGGCTACATCCGGGGCGGGGTAAGCCCCATCGGCGCCAAGAAGCATTATCCGGTATACCTGGACGACACGGCCAAAAACTGGGAGATTATTGCGGTCAGTGCCGGGCACCGGGGACTGCAGCTGCTGTTAAAACCCGACGATTTATTGGCGGCAGTGGAAGGCAGCTACTTTACCAATCAATAAGAAAAGAAGAAGAAACGGCTGAAATAGAGCGAAAATTGCCGAGGTAGTTGCGCACAAGGGGCGCTTATGCTATGATACGATTGCGTAAAGCAGAAAGTAGGGGGACTATGTTATACATTAGTACAAGAGGGAAAACAGATATGGTAAGTTCAGCCCACGCCATTTCCAATGGCTTGGCAGCTGATGGAGGGTTATTTGTACCCAAAGAGTTTCCTGCAATCAGCCTGGCTGAAATTGATGCCATGCGGGGTACGCCCTACAGTGACCGGGCACTTACGGTACTGGCAAGGTTCTTGACAGATTATAGTGAAGAAGAATTGAAAACCTGTGTGGAAACTGCCTACAGCAAAGAACGCTTTGGGGATTTTCCTGCACCGCTCCACATGCTGAAGAAAGACCTGGATGTACTGGAATTGTGGCATGGACCTACTTGTGCGTTTAAGGATATGGCCCTGCAAATTCTGCCCCTGTTCCTGACCAAGGCTGTGGTAAAGACCGGGGAAGAGAAAAAACTGGTGATTCTGGTGGCTACCTCCGGGGATACGGGCAAGGCGGCTATGGCAGGCTTTGCTGATGTGCCGGAAACGGAAGTCATCGTGTTCTATCCCCAGGAAGGGGTTAGTGACATCCAGAAATTGCAGATGGTTACCCAAAAGGGCGACAACGTTCACGCCGTTGCGGTGGAAGGCAATTTCGACGATGCCCAGACCGGCGTAAAGAAACTCTTTGGCGATAAGAAACTGGCTGAAGAGCTGGATGAACACGCCTGCGCCTTCTCCTCTGCCAACTCCATCAACTGGGGCCGGCTGGTTCCCCAGATTGTATACTATTTCAGCGCTTATGCGGAAGCCGTCAACGGCGGCCGGATTGAAAACGGCGAACCCATCAACTTCTCCGTTCCTACCGGGAACTTTGGGGATATTTTGGCCGGGTTCTACGCCAAGCTCATGGGCCTGCCGGTGAACAAATTCATCTGCGCTTCCAACAGTAATAATGTGCTGACGGACTTTATCAATACGGGCGTCTACAACCGGAAACGTCCTTTCCATAAGACCATTTCTCCGTCCATGGATATCCTGGTTTCCAGCAACCTGGAACGGCTCCTGTTTGAGGAGACCGGTCATAATGCGGCCAAGGTGGCCGGCTGGATGCAGGAACTGGCGGACAAGGGAGAATACAGCATTGACAGTGAGCTGCAAAGCCGGATTCTCAAGGACTTTTTCGGTACCTGGGTGGACGAGGTGGAAACCCGGGAAACCATCGGGGATGTGTACAACAATTACGGGTATGTAATGGATCCCCATTCCGCAGTAGCCTACAAGGCACTGGAAAAATACCGGCTGATGACCAATGACCCCACGTACTCCATTGTGGTTTCTACGGCCAGCCCCTTCAAATTCAATGATGTGGTGCTGCAGTCCTTGAACCCTGATAAGTACGAACAAGCGGACCTGAATCCCTTTGAGGCCATGAAGACCCTGGCCGAGCTTACCAAGCTGACCATTCCGGCCAGCATGAGCGAACTGCCCTATTTGCAGGTGCGGCAGAGCCAGGTGATTGCCAAGGATCAGCTGGAAGCGGAAGTGAAAAAGACCCTGGGCCTGGAATAAGGCCTGGAAAGCATGGGGCCCGGCCCCGAACTTGTATATCGAGAGCTTTCTGTTCCCTGGGGACAGAAAGCTCTTCTTACGTGCAAAAAAAGCTTTTCCAGGGTAAAAAATGCGGTCACAAGTGGTGTCTAAGCTCCTGTAATAGGGGTCATAAGAAAAGTCGAATAAAGTGTTAAAAATGTTTCAGTTCAAACGTAAAATTTCGTGGGAACGCCTTATTTTTTTATAGGAAATATGGTATGATATCCAACGTAGATTACGCGATTCAGAGGGGAGAAAAAATGGAAGTAACAGAAATTACCAAGATCAGACGGAAAGTGCTGACCATGCTTGCCAAGATGACGTATGATGGGAATCTGCCGGACCACGTTTATGACGTGCTGCAGATCGTGAACGAAAACACGCCCAGACTGCGCTGCTGTGTGCACAAGGAAAGAGCCGTCCTGAAGGAACGGATCAACGTTGCCCTGGGTATGGATACGGATATGAACATTATCCAGGCATCCCAAAAAGCCTTGGAGGAACCGGTGGATCGGACCCAGCACGTGATTGCTGTATTGCCGGAAGCCTGCTCCGCCTGCCCTGTAAACAAATATATGATCACCGATATCTGCCGCCGCTGTCTGACCCACCGCTGCATGAACGGCTGCCCCAAAAAGGCCATTTCCGTTTACCAGGGCCGGGCCCACATCGACTATGATATGTGCGTGGAATGCGGTAACTGCAAACGGGCCTGCCCCTACGGCGCTGTAGCGGAAATTGCCCGTCCCTGCGAAAATGCCTGCAAGGTACACGCCCTGCATACCGGCAAGAACAAGAAAGCGGAAATTGACAAGAACATCTGCGTAGAATGCGGTGCCTGCCGGGCTGCCTGCCCCTTTGGCGCTATCGAAGAACGCAGCCATATTGTCCAATTGATCCAGGCCATCAAATCCGGCCAAAAAATCTATTGCCTGCTGGCACCTTCCTTCGTAGGCCAGTTCGGCCTGAAGGTACAGCCGGGCCAGATTGTGGCTGCCTGCAAGAAGCTGGGCTTCAAGGAAGTCCGGGAAGTGGCGGTAGGCGCCGATATGACCACTATTTCCGAAGCGGAAGAATATGTGGAAAAGGTGGAACACGGCACCCAGAAGCTGATGACCAGTTCCTGCTGCCCGGCCTTTGTGGCTACGGTAAAACGCCATGCACCGGCTTTGGCAGACTGCATTTCCGATACCGTATCTCCCATGGTGGCCCGCAGCAAGGCTGTAAAACATGACGATCCCGGTGCGCTGACGGTTTTTGTAGGTCCCTGCATTGCCAAAAAGGTAGAAGCCCGGGAACACCCCGAAGACATCGATTTTGTGCTGACCTTTGAAGAACTGAAATGCATGATGGACAGCATGGGCATCAACCCGGCGGACTGCGAAGCCGCTCCGTTCCACGCTGCTTCCTCTGCTGACGGCTGCAGCTTCCCGCAGGCAGCTGGGGTAAGCACCGCCGTCAATGACTACACCAAGGAAAAATACAACCTGGAAGTAAGCGGCCAGTACTGCAACGGTTTGGACCAGTGCTTGCAGGCACTGAAGGATTATCAGGACGGTAAGCTGGATGTGAAATATATTGAAGGCATGGCTTGCGAGAAGGGCTGCCTCAATGGACCGGGAGCCATGACGGAACCGGGCATTACCCGGGTACTGCTCAAACGCTTTGCCGCCACTACCGCCATGACCTGCGCAGGGGACAACGAATTGGCCCAGCAAGGCGTGAAAAACGTGGATATGGAACGGGTATATTTGCGCAAATAAGCGTAGTGTGATAAAATAGCCGAGTAGCTATATCAAGGTAGGAGGAGAATTTGTATGTCGGGACACTCTAAGTGGGCAAATATTAAATTCAAAAAAGGGAAAACAGATGCACTGCGTGGGAAGATTACCACGAAAATTGGCAGAGAAATTACTATTGCTGTCCGCATGGGAGGTTCTGATCCTACTGGCAACATGAAGCTGAAGTTGGCTCTGTCCAAGGCTAAAGCCAACAATATCCCTAAAGATAATATCAAAAGAGCCATTGCCAAGGGCGAAGGTACCACGGAAGGCTCTGATTACGAACAAATTACCTACGAAGGGTACGGCCCTGCAGGGGTGGCCATTATGGTCAGCGCCCTGACGGATAACCGGAACCGTACGGCTGCCGATGTGCGCCATGTCTTTTCCAAAGGCGGCAACATGGGTGAATCCGGCTGCGTAGGCTGGATGTTCAAAAACAAAGGTGTATTCACCGTGGAAAAAGAAGGCGCTCCCTCTGAAGACGAATTGATGGAAATCGCTTTGGACGCAGGCGCTGAAGACATGGAAACCACAGATGACAGCTATGTGATTACCACCGCTCCGGAAGACTACGATGCCGTGGAAAAAGCCCTGGCTGATCATAATATTGAGGTTGCCATGAGTGAGTTGTCCCTGATTCCTGACAACACCATCACCGTTACGGGTGAAGATGCAGTAAAGGTACAGAAGATGCTCGATAACTTCGAGGACCTGGACGACGTGCAGGACGTTTATACAAACGCTGACCTGCCTGAAGAATAACAAGAAGTATGGCCGGCCAGCTGGGGGTTTCCCCGCTTGGCCGGTTTTTCACTATCAGGAGGAATTTTATGCTGGTATTGGGCATCGACCCGGGAACGGCGATTTGCGGCTACGGGCTGGTTCGTCTGGAAAAAAGCCGGCTGATTCCTGTGCATTACGGAGCCGTTTTTACGGATAAGGATATGCTGCCGGAATTGCGGCTGAAGAAGATTTTTGAAGAATTGAATGGATTGATTGCGGATTATAAGCCGGATTTCATGTCGGTAGAAAAGCTGTACTTCAACCGGAACGTGAATACGGCTATTCCTGTGGGACAGGCCCGGGGCGTTATTGTGCTGACAGCAGCCCTGGCTGGGATTCCGGTGTTTGAATACACCCCCATCCAGGTAAAGCAGGCCATTACCGGTACCGGACGGGCGGACAAGAATCAGGTGACCTACATGGTCCAGAAGCTGCTGCACATCCAGGAGAAACCCAAACCGGATGATGTGGCGGACGCCCTGGCCATTGGCATCTGCGGCCTGAATTCCATTCGGGAAAAAGATTTGCTGGAGAGGTTATCATGATCGGATTTATTAACGGCAGAGTGGACCATATTGGGGTGAATTTTTGCCTTTTGGAAACCAGCAGTGGGGTAGGGTACCGGATTTTCATGAATACCGGGGACCTGGGCCGGCTGACGGTGGATCAGCGGACAAAGGTGTACACCTATCTGGCGGTCCGGGAGGACGCCCTCCAGCTGTATGGCTTTTTGACCTATGATGCCTACAATCTGTTTACCCAGTTGATTACCGTCAGCGGGATTGGCCCCAAGGTGGCACTGGGTATTTTGTCGGCCTCCAAGGTAGATGCCTTCTACCTAGCCCTAAAGAACCGGGACCTGAAGTATTTGACCAAGCTTCCCGGGATTGGAAAGAAAACGGCAGAACGGATGCTCCTGGAGCTGAAGGATATCCTGGGACCGGAAGGCACGGAAGAAGCCGGGGGCGGCGAAAATCTGGGAAGCCTGGAAGAAGGCACCGGCGTGCTGGGGGCGGTCTCTGACGGACTGACCTATCTGGGCTATACCCAAGCAGAAATTGCGGAGGTGCTGAAAAAGCTCCCCGTAACACCTGACAGTACGGCGGAAGAACTGCTGAAGGCAGCGCTGCGGCTTATGGCCAGGAGGAGCTAATGGAAGAAACCAATCGCGTGATTGCAGGACAGGAGCAGGAGCAGGACGGCTGGCAGTACAGCCTCCGGCCCCGGCGCCTGGCGGAATATATCGGACAAACCAAGGTGAAGAAGAACCTGGAGATTTTTATCCAGGCGGCGTTGAAACGGAAGGAAGCCCTGGACCATGTGCTGCTCTACGGGCCTCCGGGACTGGGGAAGACCACCCTGGCCAATATCATTGCCAACGAGCTGAATGTAAACATCCGCATTACCAGCGGCCCGGCCTTGGAACGGCAGGGGGATCTGGCGGCCATTCTTACCAATCTGAACGAAAGTGATGTGCTGTTTATTGATGAAATCCACCGGCTGCCCAAGACCGTAGAGGAAATCCTTTATTCGGCCATGGAAGACTACGCCCTGGACATTATCATCGGCAAGGGGCCGGCAGCCCGGAGCGTACGGCTGGATTTGCCCCGGTTTACCCTGATTGGGGCAACCACCCGGATGGGCTCCGTGGCGGCTCCCCTGCGGGACCGTTTTGGGGTCATCTGCCATTTGGAATTCTACACTCCGGAAGAATTGCAGATTATTGTGGAACGGGCTGCGGAAATTTTGCAGGTGAAGATAGACCCGGAAGGGGCCTACGAAATCGGCCGGCGGAGTCGGGGTACCCCCCGGGTAGCCAACCGGCTGCTCAAGCGGGTGCGGGACTTTGCCCAGGTGGCGGATCTGGACCATATTTCCACGGAAGTTTGCCGGGAAGCCATGCAGCGGCTGGAAATCGACGATTTGGGTCTGGACCGGAACGACCGCCGGCTGCTGCACAAGCTGGTGGTGGACTTTGGGGGACGGCCCGTGGGGGTGGATACCCTGGCGGCGTCCCTTAACGAAGAAACGGAAACCCTGGAAGATGTGTATGAACCCTACCTGATGCAGCTGGGAATGCTGCACCGGACGCCCAAGGGACGGCAGGCTACGGCTGTGGCGTACCAGTATTTGGGCGTACCCTATCCAGAAGAGAGGAATGTACCGTGAACCTATTGCTTCATGCCTGCTGCGGCCCCTGTTCCACCTATCCTGTAAAAACCTTGACGGAGCAGGGAAAGAGCTTTACAATTTATTACTTTAACCCCAACATCCATCCTTATAAAGAATTCAAGCGGCGGCTGAATACCCTGCGGGAATTCTGCGAAAAACGAAAATACAAACTGGTGGTGGACAAAAGCTATCCCCTGGAGCAGACCCTCCGGGGTATGTTGGACGAACCCACCGTGCGCTGTGCCTACTGCTACCGGGTGCGCCTGGAGGCGGCAGCCCGCTACGCCAAGGAAAACGGCTTTGATGCCTTTTCCACCACGCTGCTGGTGAGTCCCTACCAAAAGCATGAATTGATTAAGGAAATTGCCGAAGAAATCGCAGAGCGGGAGGGGATTCCCTTCTACTATGAAGATTTCCGGGTTGGCTACCAGGAAGGAGTGGACATCAGCCTGGAGCTGGAAATGTACCGGCAGCCCTACTGCGGCTGCATCTTCAGTGAGCGGGATCGGTATGAACGGGTGAAAAAGAAGAAGCACCCGGCGGCCCAGCCCCAGCAGGAAGGCAGCAGCCTATGAAGAAAAAGCTGACGATCATCGGAGTTGTATGTCTGGTTCTTCTGTTCCAGGGCCTTGCCCTGGCAGCAGGAGGCGGCCCGAAAATTCGGGTGGGCCTGGCAGTGGAGCAGTTTTCCGCCCAGGTGCAGTCCAAGGGCAAAATCAAGGTCATTGACGGAAGCGGGAAAACTACCGTGCTTTCACCGGGCCAGCATTTTGTCAGTGTAAAAAACGGCAGCCTATATGCAGATGATAAGAAGCTTTCCGGGGGTCAGCTTTCTCTGGTAGCTGACAACGCCAAGAACCCCATCTATATCAACCAGAAAAACTACCGGGGTGCCCTGACCGTGCTTTTAAACAGCGGCCGGAAAAACCTGACGGTGGTAAATACCCTGCCGGTGGAGCAGTATCTGTACGGGGTGGTTTCCAAGGAAGTGATTCCCCTGTGGCCCGACGAAGCCATCAAGGCCCAGGCTGTAGCTGCCCGCTCCTTTGCCCTGTACCACCTGGACAAGGACCAGTACCCCAACTTTGACATCAAAGCTACGGATATGGGCCAGGTCTACGGCGGGGCGGCGGCAGAACACGCCAACACCAACAAACTGGTGGACGCAACGGAAGGAATGGCGGCTACCTACAAGGGAGACCTGATTCAGGCCTTCTTTCACAGCAGCAGCGGCGGGTATACGGAATCCGCCTACAATGTCTGGGGAAAGGATATTCCCTATCTTCAGGCAGTGCCCGATGAGGACAAGGATTCCCCCCAGTACACCTGGACCAAAAGCTTTACCAAGGTCCAGCTGAACCGGCTGCTGAGCCAGAACGGCTACAATGTGGGGGACCTGGAGGGCATCCGGCTGTCCGCCCGGGCAGCGGCGCCCATGAAATGGACCCCGGACCGGGGAACCTCCGGCCGGGTGAAGCGCATGACCTTTATTGGCAAGCGGGGCTCTGTGACCATCCCCGGCAATAAGGTCCGCTCCATGCTGGGCCTTAGCAGCACCCTGTTTGAAATCCAGATTGGACCGGAACGGCCGGACAAGTTGGAAGTACCCATTACCAACCGGTATGGGTATCAGATTGGGGAAAAAACCATACCCATCCGGGAAAAGGACCAGGGCGGCACGGCCGTAGGGGATCTGCGGCTGTTTAGTGACGTACCCGGGGAAAAGGTGACCTTTACCGGAGGCGGCTGGGGCCACGGCGTTGGCCTAAGCCAGTGGGGCGCCCGGGGCATGGCCCTGTCCAGGGAAGCCCGGGGTAAGAAAGATTATTATAAAACCATCCTGGCCCATTATTATCCGGGCATTCGGGTGGAAAAAGAATATTAGGAGAAAAAATGGACGTTACAGATTTTGATTATGAGCTGCCTCAGGAATTGATTGCCCAGCATCCGGTGGAACCCCGTGATTCTTCCCGGCTGTTGGTGATGGATAAAAAAACGGGTGAACTGGAACACCGGCATTTCTACAACCTGCCGGAATACCTGAAACCCGGTGATGTACTGGTTTTTAACGATACCCGGGTAATCCCGGCCCGGCTCCACGGGGTGAAAACCACCGGAGCCCATGTGGAAGTTTTTCTGCTGACCCGGAAAAATGCCACGGACTGGGAAGTGCTGGTACGGCCCGGCAAGAAGCTGCAAAAGGGAGCCCAGATTAATTTCAGCGAGGAGCTGAGCTGTGAAATTCTGGAAACCACCGATTTTGGCGGCCGGATTGCCCGCTTCCACTATGACGGCGTCTTTGAGGAAATCCTGGACCGGCTGGGAGAAACGCCCCTGCCGCCCTACATCCACGAACCCCTGGCCGACAAGGAACGGTACCAGACCGTGTACAGCCGGGAACGGGGCAGCGCTGCGGCACCTACTGCCGGCCTGCACTTTACCAAGGAACTGCTGCAAAAAATCAAGGATATGGGCGTGGAAGAAGTTTTTGTAACCCTCCATGTGGGTCTTGGCACCTTCCGGCCGGTCAGCGAAAGCCGAATTGAAGACCACAAGATGCACAGCGAGTTCTACTCGGTGACCCCGGAGGCGGCGGAAGCCATCAACCGGGCCAAGCGGGAAGGCAGACGGGTCATTGCCGTAGGCACCACTTCCGTCCGGACCCTGGAATCTGCTGGGGCAGACGGGATTGTAAAGCCCGGCGGCAGCTGGACAAGCATCTTTATCTACCCGGGCTACCAATACAAGATTGTGGACGCCCTGGTCACCAATTTCCACCTGCCCCAAAGCACGCTGATTATGCTGGTGGCTGCCCTGACCAGTCGGGAAATGATCCTGAACGCCTACAAGGTGGCCGTTCAGGAAAAGTATCGTTTCTTCAGCTTTGGCGATGCCATGTTCATTCGGTAAAGGAGATTCCATGCGCCAAGTCTATTTCGAACTGATTAAAGAAGACCCCCGCAGCGGGGCCCGGCTGGGCAAGCTGCACACTCCCCACGGCACCTTTGACACCCCCATGTTCATGCCCGTAGGTACCCAGGCCACGGTAAAGACCCTGACCCCGGAAGAACTCTACGCCATGAACTCCCAGGTGATTTTGTCCAATACCTACCACCTGTTCCTCCGTCCTGGCACGGAGTTGGTGAAGAAGGCCGGGGGCCTGCACAAATTTATGAACTACAACCGGGGGATGCTTACGGACTCCGGCGGCTTCCAGGTCTTCAGCCTGGGAGAAATGCGGAAAATTACAGAAGAAGGGGTCATGTTCCGGTCCCATTTGGACGGCTCCAAGCAGTTCCTGAATCCTGAAGTGGCTACCAAAGCCCAGGAAGACCTGGGGGCCGACGTTATTATGGCCTTTGACGAATGCATTCCCTATCCTGCGGACCACGCCTACGCCAAGCAGTCCACCGAGCGGACCACCCGCTGGGCCAAGCGCTGCCTGGACGCCAAAACCCGGGATGACCAGGGCCTGTTCGGCATTATTCAGGGGGGCATGTATCCGGACCTGCGGGAATACAGTGCCAAAGCCATTACGTCCATGGATTTTGACGGCTTTGCCATCGGCGGCCTCAGCGTAGGGGAACCCCATCCTCTCATGTACGATATCCTGGGAAAAACCACCCAGTGGATGCCCAAGGACAAAGCCCGGTATCTGATGGGCGTTGGTACGCCGGACTGCCTGGTGGAAGGGGTCAACCTGGGGGTGGATATGTTTGACTGTGTGTATCCCACCCGGGTAGCCAGAAACGGTACGGCCATGCTGCCTACCGGCCGGCTGGTAGTGCGGAACGCTGCCTATATGGAGGACTTCCGCCCCATTGACGAAAACTGCGATTGTTATACCTGCCGCCACTTTAGCCGGGCCTATATCCGTCACCTGTTTAAGGCAGAAGAAATCCTGGCATTGCGGCTGCTGTCTATACATAATCTCCATTTTCTGTTAAAATTTGCAGAGAATATGCGCAAGGCAATTGCTAATGACACGTTCCCGGAATTTCGGGCAGCGTTCTTAGAGAATTACAACACTACAGGGAGGTAATCGAATGGAAAGTATGATTCAAATGGCCTGGCCTTTCATTCTGATGGCGGCGATCTTCTACATGATGATCTACCGTCCCCAGAAGAGAGATCAGAAAAAGAGAGCAGACATGCTCAACGCGCTGAAGGTCGGTACCCGGATTGTGACCATCGGGGGCATTTTCGGCGTTATCACCAAGGTGCAGGAAGACAAACTGCGCATTAAAGTGGCAGAAAACGTGGAATTCCATATCCGCCGTTCTGCTGTGGGCACTGTGCTGACCTCTGCTTTTGACAAGGACAACAGCCCCAAAGAAGAAACCAAGGAAGAAGTGAAGGAAGAAGCCAAGGCTCCGGAAGCTGCCAAGGCTGAAGCTCCTGCAGAAAACGCTGCCGATGCTGCCAAAGCTGAACCGGCTGCAGAAACCAGTGAGGAGTCTAAATAATGGAAAAAAAGACAGTTCGCCTGGAAATCAAAGAGAAACTCAAAAAATTGAATCAGCGGGAACTGCACAAATTCCATAAAGAAATCAACAGCCATATTTCCAACAGCCGTTTGTTCCTGGAAGGCAAAGTCATTATGGCCTACCTGGCAGTGCCAGGGGAAGCCAGCGTGGACGCCTCCATTTCTACGGCGCTCAGTATGGGCAAAACAGTCTGCGTCCCCTTCATCCTGGAGGAAGAAGGGCAGATGCAGGCTGTTCGGCTGGTTTCTTTAAAAAAATTGGGCACGGACCGCTTCGGCATCCGTACGCCCCAGGAACCGGTGGAAGTCATCGCTCCTGAAGATATTGACCTGGTGCTGGTTCCCGGTCTGGGCTTTACGGCCCAGGGCGACCGGCTGGGCAAGGGCAAGGGCTACTATGACCGCTTCCTGCCCAGATGCACCAAAGCAGTTACCATGGCTATAGGCTATGAAGCACAGGTATTGAAAGAACTGCCTGTGAATGCGCACGACGCAAAAATTCGTTACCTGTGTACAGAAAAGGGCCTGCGGGTCTGCCGGTAACGATGTCAAGGAGGAATCATCTTGAAGGGTAAAAATCGGGCCAAGCTGCTGATTTCGGTGCTGGCCATTTTGATTTCTTTTGCCGTATTCATCAAGCCGCTGGCTAGTACGGTAAAACAGGGCCTGGATTTGCAGGGCGGCACCCACGTGGTTTTGCAGGCCCAGGATACACCGGAGTCCAAGGTGGACGATGATGCCATCAACCGTTCCATCAAAATCATTGAACGCCGGGTCAATGAACTGGGTCTTACCGAACCGGTAATCCAGCGTCAGGGCCGGGACCGGATTATTGTGGAACTCCCCGGGGTCAAGGATCCTGAAAAAGCCATTGCCATGCTGGGCCGTACGGCCATGCTGGAATTTAAGGACATGAATGGCAACACGGTGCTTACCGGTAAGGATCTGAAGGATTCCAAAGCCAGCGTAGACCAAAGCGGTCAGCCTGTGGTTACCCTTCAGTTCAATGACGAGGGCGCCAAAAAGTTCGGTGAACTGACGGCGGCCAATGTAGGCAAACAGATTGCCATTTTGTTAGACGGGGAAGTGCTGACGGCTCCCCGGGTCAATGAACCCATTACCGGCGGCAACGCCCAGATTACCGGCTCCAAGGATGCCCAGGAAGCAGAACATCTGGCCATCTTGCTGCGCAGCGGCTCCCTGCCGGTGAAACTGGAAATCGTGGAAAACCGGACCGTAGGACCTACCCTGGGCCAGGATTCCAAGGATGCCAGCGTCAAGGCCTTTGCCATTGGCCTGGCCGGCGTATTCTTGTTCATGTTGCTGTACTATCGGCTGTCCGGACTGGTAGCCGACATTGTGCTGCTGCTCTATACCCTGCTGCTGCTGGCCGTGATGAAGGGGCTTAATGCAACCCTGACCCTGCCGGGCATTGCCGGTATCATCCTGTCCATTGGTATGGCCGTAGATGCCAACGTGCTGATCTTTGAAAGGTTTAAGGAAGAAATCGCGTCGGGCAAGACCCTCCGGGCTGCGCTCAATGCCGGTTTCTCCCGGGCCTTTGTGACCATCTTCGACTCCAACGTGACCACCCTGATGGCAGCTGCTGTGCTGTTCTATTTGGGTACCGGTCCTGTAAGAGGCTTTGCCGTTACCCTGGCACTAGGTACCTTGATCAGTATGTTTACGGCCATTACCGTAACCAAATTTATCCTGAAGGCACTGGTGGGCAGTGAATTCACCAAGAATCCTGCCGTATTTGGTGCCAAGGCACCGAAGAAAAAAGAGGAGGCGGCACAATGAAAAAGTTTTCCATTGTAAAACATGCCAAAATCTTCTTCTCTCTGACGGCCATTGTGTTGATTGTTGGTATTGTTTCCATGTTTACCCGGGGTTTTAACCTGGGCATCGACTTTACCGGCGGCAGCATCATTGATTTGAAGTTTGCCCAGCCGGTTTCCACTTCCCAGGTCCGGACGGTGTTGGATGACCATGATTTGGGCAGCAGCATTATCCAGCTGGGAACCAACGGCCAGAATACGGAAACCAGTGAATCCGTGCTGATCCGCACCGGCCTTATCAGCGACAGCCAGCGTAAGGCCGTTATGGACGACCTGACCGCCAAGCTGGGAGAAAACCAAGTGCTGAAGGTGGAGAACGTAGGCGCTACGGTGGGCAACGACCTGGTCAAACAGGCCATTGGCGCGGTGGTACTCAGCTGGGTGCTGATGATTGCCTATATTACCTTCCGTTTTGAACTGCGCTTTGCCCTGGCAGCCATCATCGCCCTGATTATCGACGTTATGGTGACCTTGAGCTACTTCTCCCTGCTGCATCTGGAAATCGATTCTTCCTTTGTAGCAGCCCTGCTGACGGTAGTAGGCTATTCCGTTAACGGTACCATCGTTATTTTCGACCGTATCCGGGAAAACCTGCATACCCACAGACGGAATGAAAGTATGGAAGATATGGTGGATAACAGTATTTGGCAGACCATGACCCGGTCCATCTACACCACCCTGACCACCCTGTTTGCTGTAGTAGCCATCTTCCTGTTTGGCGGGGAAACCATCCACAACTTCTCCTTCGCCATGCTGGTGGGCTTCTCCAGCGGTTTCTATACCTCTACTTTCCTGTCCGGGACCATGTGGCTGTTCCTGCGGAAAAAATTGAAAAAAGCGGCCTGAGTTTCAGGCTCCCTAAGCGGATGTGCCTTCGGGTGCATCCGTTTTGTTTTCCCTGGGGCAGGAGAGTTTTCTCAGAAAAGACTATTTTTCATCGGCCGCTTCTATGGTATTATATAAAGAGAACTTTGTTGCCAAGTACTAGGAGGTCGGAGCAAAAATGGGATATTTGGGAATTGAACTTGATGAACTCATCTGTTTATTATCTAGAGGACATGAAGCAGTATTTTCCCTGAACGGCAACCAATATATTATCCAGCCGGTACAGAGCGACTCTTTATACGGGGACCTGGTGATGTACCAGTTCAAGCCCCATTTGGTTTGGCTGTGCAGAATCCCCATCAGTCCGGACCATTCCATCGATAAGGCGCCATTTATCCGGTGGCCGGTGGGGGTTTCCATGGTGGAACAGCTGCTAAATGAACGCTGCCTGAACGGCAAGTCCTTTATGGACAGACTGCTGGAGATTCACGTGGACGAAGTGTTTTAGCGGTGAAACAAACCTGGCAGCAGCAGAAAATTAAGCCGGTGTGGTTTTCCCTGGAGGGACAGCCGGCTCCGAAAGATGGGTATATGCATTGTCATATATCCATTTTTTGTTACACTTTTATCAGTATTTGTATAAATACAAGAAATTTGGCGAACAAAGGAACAAGTATTTGAGTCATGGGCCGGAATCTTGTAAAATAAAATAGATAAAATGCAAAATAAATTCAATTGATAATCGTTTTCTTTTATTAGGAGAAAGGGTGAAGCATATGAAGATTGCAGTAACTATGCCGGTTTTGGCTTACCATAAAACAGAATTGGAAAAGGCGGCTCCTGAAGCAGCGTTTTATTATGGCAAGGACCTGGAAAAATTAAAGGAAGCGGAAGTGATTTTGGGCAATATTCGTCCGGAATGGGTGAACCAGCTGCCCAAGCTGCGCTGGCTGCAGCTGAATTCCGCTGGCGCAGATGCCTACTGCAAGCCCGGGGTGACGCCGGAAGACGTACAGCTCACCAATGCCACCGGTGCCTACGGTCAGGCCCTTTCTGAGCATATGCTGGCACTTACCTTGGCCATGCTGAAAAAACTCTACCGTTACTACGATAACCAAAAGCAAGGGCTGTGGCACGATGAAGGCACCGTTACCTCCCTAAAGAATGCCGTGGTGCTGGTGATTGGCTTTGGGGATATTGGCAAAGCCTACGCCAGATTGGTGAAGGCCATGGGCGCCTACGTAATCGGTGTGCGCCGCCGTCACGGGGAAAAACCGGCGGAAGCCGACGAAATGGGTCTGATGGAACATTTGCCGGAGCTGCTTGCCCGGGCCGATATTGTGGTTTCCGTTTTGCCGGGAACCCCTGCCACCACCCACCTGTATGACGCCAAGCTTTTTGGCGCCATGAAGCAGGGTGCCTATTTCATCAACGTAGGCCGGGGCAGTGCCGTGGTCCAAAAGGACCTTAGGGCCGCCCTAGAAAGCGGTCATTTGGCCGGCGCAGCGGTGGACGTAACGGAAGTGGAACCGCTGCCCCAGGACGACCCCCTGTGGCATACGCCCAATATGTACATTACGCCCCATATTGCCGGAGATTTCCATCTCCAGGCCACCCAGGACAACATTGTGCACATTGAAGCAGCAAATCTGCGGCGCTACGTGGCTGGCGAGCCTCTCCAGAACATCGTGGACCGGAAAACCGGCTACAAGAAGTAAGCAATGGAAAGTGCGGTGGGGACTTGCCTGAGGGCGGAAAGGAAGGGATGTAAATGCTGTATATTATTCTCATGGGAATCATTTCCCTGGCTGTAGCGATTTTTGCCATTCAAAATGCCGTATCGGTGGAAATCAGCTTTTTGTTCTGGCACTTTACCATGAGCTTGGCCCTGATTATCCTGGGGTGTTTGATTTTGGGCTTTATCATCGCCAGCCTGTGGACTTTAAAGGCCAAAACCAGTCATTTTATGAAAGAAAGAAAATATAAGGAGCAAATCCGCCAGCTGGAAGAAGAACTGGATGAAATGCAGGCTGCCGCACCACGGTTTACCGAAACCAAGGTGCCCCGGTCCGATTTCGCCGGAAAGGGCTATGACCCCAAAAAGGATCAGAATCCCATTATCAGACCCTTCCGGCCGGAGGACTAGAACGCTGTATGCTATATAGAAAAATCGAAGCCATACCGGAACAGGAACAGGACCAGGCCCGGCAGCTCAGCCGGGACACAGGAATTTCGCCGCTTTTGGCGGAAATCCTGGTACGCCGGAAAATTACGGAGCCCAATCAAATCAAGGAATTTCTGGAAGGAGTGGAGCAGCCCTACCTGGACCCCTTCCTGCTGCTCAATATGGACAAGGCTGTGGACCGGATTCTTAGGGCCCTGGAACAAAAGGAAACCATTACGGTCTACGGGGATTACGATGTGGACGGGACCACGGCCAGTTCCCTGCTATATCGCTATCTCACCGGGGAAGGGGCTAAAATCAAGGTGTATATTCCCCGGCGGGATACAGAAGGCTACGGCCTTAACAGCACCGCCCTGGAAACTCTTGCGGCAGGGGGCACTACCTTGCTGGTTACGGTGGATACGGGCATCAGCGGGTACCAGGAAGTAGCTGGGGCGCCCAGTTCCATGGACATTATTGTTACGGACCACCATCTGCCGCCGGCCCAATTGCCCCCGGCCTATGCAGTGGTAAATCCCAACCAGCCCGGAGACCAATATCCCAATAAGGGAATCTGCGGGGTAGGGGTGGCCCTAAAGCTTTGCCAGGCCCTGTACCAGCGGCTTCACCACACCCAGGAATACTGGGACGAACTGATAGAACTGGTGAGCCTGGGTACCGTGGCGGACATGGTTCCCCTCTTGGGAGAGAACCGGGAAATTGTCCGCCGGGGGCTTGCCAAAATGCGCAAGACGTCCCTGCCGGGACTAAAGGCGCTGTTAGACGTTTCCATCAGCCCGGACGCAGCTGTCAACGCGGGCACCATTGGCTTTGGCCTGGGCCCCAGAATCAACGCTGCTGGCCGGCTAGATGACGCCATGGCAGCGGTGCAGCTGCTCACCACCGATGACCCTAAGAAAGCCCAAAGCCTGGCCCAGAAGCTGAATACGGCCAACCAGGAACGGCAGGCCATCAGCCAGGAGATTTTCCAGGCAGCAGAAGAACAGCTGTCCCAGCTGGGCAGTCCGGAATGGGGCATTGTGCTGGGAGCCGAAGGGTGGCACCCAGGGGTTATCGGCATTGTGGCCTCCCGGATAACGGAAAAGTACCATTTGCCTTCGGTGCTGCTGTCCATCCAGGGGGAAACGGCCAAAGGCTCCTGCCGAGGCATACCGCCTCTGCAGCTGTACAATGCACTGCAAAGCTGCAAGGAATACCTGCTCCAGTTTGGCGGCCACGCCCAGGCGGCGGGACTGACTTTGGAAACCCGGCAATTGCCGGCCTTTCGGCAGGCTTTCCAGGCTGCCGTCAAGGAGCAGCTTCAGGGCATTCCCTACCAGCCCTCCCTCCAGCCCGATTATTTTGTGCCGGAAGGAATGCCGGTGGACGAACACCTGGTAGAAGAATTGGATCAGCTGGCACCGTTTGGCATGGGGAATCCTTCTCCTGTGCTGGGCTTTGCCAAGGCAAAAATTACGGAGGTTGCGCTGCTGGGCCGGGATAAAACCCATTTGAAACTCACGGTGGCCCACGGCAAAAGCAATTATAAGGGTCTTCTGTGGAAGGCAGGGGACCAGTACCATACGTTTTACGGCGGGGAACAGGCGGTGGTTGCCTTTTCACCCCGTCTCAATGTTTTTCGGGGCAAAACGTCGGTGGACCTAGAAGTATGCGGGGTTATGTCCCCCTATACCATCTTGGACTGGCGGCAGGACAATACGGACCGAAAAACACTTTTGCAGGGGATTTTACAAGAACACAAAAAAACGGTAGTATATGTCCAGGATATGGAGACCCAGGCTGCCCTCAGCGGCAAGGCCCAGGTCCTGATTTACGGGGAGCCCCTTCCCAAGGAAGCGGAGGCAGTGGTGTTTTACGACAGCGGGGCCCGGCGGGTGATGAACCCCAAGGACTTTCCCCTGGGCCCAGACCAGCCTGCCCTGCTGTACCTGCTCTACGACCGGGATGAACTGGTGGCAGAGGTGGAACAGCTGCGCCGGCAGTATCCGGATTTGAACGGTATGCGCCGCTGCTATGCAGCCCTTAGGGAAATGCTGCGGGAAAAGCCGGCGCTGCCGGTGGAGCAGGTGCTGGGGCAGACCACCCGGGAGGGGTACCTTCTGGGCTCCCAGGTCCTTGCCGTTTTTTGTGAACTCAATTTGCTGCACCAGGAAAAGGGGCTTCTTTCCATGGGGGAGACAACCCGGAAAAATATGCAGGATTCCGTGCGGTTCCAGGAAATGCGGGAACTGTACCGGGAAAAATTTGAGGAACTGAACCGTTTATGGAAGCTCCCCGCCGGGGAAATTGCGGAATTCTGGTCTCAAGGAAGGTGACATTGTGGAACAATTAGATGATAAGCCGGTCAGTGCGGAAGAATTTTATGCTATGATCGGAAAATATTTGACTCCCAGACAGGTGGAATTTGTCCGGGAAGCCTATAACTTTGCAGCAGAAGCCCACGCCAAGCAAAAAAGAGCCTCCGGAGAACCGTACATTATCCATCCCCTGGGAGTGGCCACCATTCTGGCCCAGCTCCAGATGGACGATGTTACCCTGGCAGCCGCTTTTCTCCATGATGTGGTGGAAGATACGGATGTGACCATGGAACAGCTTCAGGACATTTTTGGCCTGGAAGTGGCCATGCTGGTGGACGGCGTAACCAAATTGGGCCGGATTGAGTATATCTCCCGGGAAGAACAGCAGGTGGAGAACTACCGGAAAATGTTTTTGGCCATGGCCAAGGATATCCGGGTAGTGCTCATCAAACTGGCAGACCGGCTGCACAATATGCGGACCATGAAGTATATGCCGCCCAATAAACAAAAACGGATTTCCAGTGAAACCCTGGAAATCTACGCTCCTTTGGCCCACCGGCTGGGCATTTATGCCATCAAGTGGGAACTGGAGGATTTGGCCTTCCGCTACATGGAACCCCAGCATTACTACGAGCTGGTGGAACAGGTAAAGGTAAAGCGCCATGAGCGGGAAGCCATGGTCCAGGAGGCCATGGACGAGTTAAAGAAGCTGTGCGGCGAAGCCGGCATCAACTGCGAAATCCAGGGCCGTCCTAAGAGCTTCTACAGCATCTACAAAAAGATGCAGCGGGACAACAAGACCATCAACGAAATCTACGACCTTTTGGCCGTCCGGGTGCTGGTGGATACGGTAAAGGACTGCTACGGGGTTCTGGGGATTGTCCATGGCAAATGGAAACCCATTCCCGGCCGGTTCAAGGACTACATCGCCGTGCCCAAATCCAACGGCTACCAGTCCCTGCACACCACGGTGGTGGCCACCAGCGGCCAGCCCCTGGAAATCCAGATCCGCACCTTTGAGATGCACAAGATTTCCGAATACGGCGTGGCAGCCCACTGGCGCTACAAGGAATCCGGGGGCTCCAAAATGCCCAGCTCTTCCGACAAGAGTACCGATGCCAAAATGGCCTGGCTGCGCCAGCTGCTGGATTGGCATAAGGATATGCGGGATCCCCATGAATTTGTGAACACGGTAAAAATGGACGTGTTCTCCGATGAGGTGTTTGTGTTTACGCCCCAGGGGGACGTGCTGGACCTGCCGGAAGGCTCCGTGCCCATCGACTTTGCCTACCGGGTGCATACCGGGGTGGGCAACAGCTGCGTAGGGGCCAAGGTCAACGGAAAAATCGTGCCCCTGGACTACAAGCTGAAAAACGGGGATATTGTGGAGATTATCACCTCCAAGCAGTCTCCGGGACCCAGCCGGGACTGGCTGAACTTTGTAGGTTCCAGCCAGACCAAGAACAAGATCAAACAGTTCTTCAAAAAGGAAAGACGGGAAGAAAACATCGCTACTGGCCGGGAAATGCTGGAACGGGAATGCCGGCGCCTGGGCTACGACGTGAATACCATGCTGACTTCCGAAAATCTCAAGGAAGTAGCGGCCCGGAGCCATATGGACGGCAGTGAGGAAAACCTGCTGGCAGCCCTGGGCTACGGCGGCCTTACGGTAAACAACGTCATGGTCAAGCTGGTGGAAATCTACAAGAAGGCCCAGCGCCAGAACACCACCAAGAACCTGTCCCAGCTGCTGAACGAATTGAAGCCCCGGACCATCAAGGCCCATAAGGGCAGCCACGGCATCCTGGTCAAAGGGGAAGACGACATTATGGTCAAGCTGGCCAAGTGCTGCAACCCCATTCCTGGGGACGCCATTGTGGGCTACATTACCCGGGGCCACGGGGTTTCCGTCCATCGGGCCGACTGCCCCAACGTGCTGGCCAATAAGGAAGACGCGGACCGGATGATTGAAGTGTCCTGGAACGTGGCTACCGATGTGACCTACAAGGTGGTGCTGCGACTGACCTGCATGGACCAGACCGGGGTGATGGCCAATATTATGACGGTCACCAGCGAAACCAAGGTGAACATCAACTCCCTGAATGCCCATACGGACGCCAACCGTACGGCCTATGTGGATATGGGCCTGGACATTACCAGTCTGGAACAGCTCAACTACGTGATTGGCCGGCTGCGTCGGATTAAAGGCGTTATTCGGGTAGAGCGGAAAATTTCGGGGGTGTAGGATGAGAGCCGTAGTACAGCGGGTGACAAGAGCGTCCGTTACCGTGGAAGGCCGGGAAATCAGCGCCATTGGACCGGGCCTGATGGTACTTTTGGGTGTGGAAAAGGAAGACACCGAAAAAGATGCCGCCTATTTGGCAGAAAAAATCACCGGACTAAGGATTTTTGAAGACGAAAATGATAAAATGAATCTATCCCTGCTGCAATCGGGAGGAAGCCTCCTGTTGGTGAGCCAATTCACCCTTTTGGGAGATGTGCGCCACGGAAGACGCCCTTCCTTTACCCAGACAGCGCTTCCGGACGCAGCCAGGGAATTATACGAAAAGACAGCGGAGCTGATCCGCAGCCAGGGAGTAACGGTGGCTACCGGCCAGTTCCAAGCCCATATGCAGGTGGAGCTGGTAAATGACGGCCCGGTTACCCTGCTGCTGGACAGCCGTAAAACGTTTTAGGAGGAACCGATGAAGATTTATCGCGTAGTGGTGGGCCCCATCCAGGAAAACTGCTATATTATCAAAAACGACGAAAACAACGAAGGCATTATTGTGGATCCCGGTGATGAAGGCGACCGGATTATGGAAGCGGTGAAAAAGGCGGAAATCACCAAGATTGCAGCCATTTTCATTACCCATGGTCACGGCGACCACGTATCGGCCCTGGATGAAGTGAAAAAAGCCACGGGCGCTCCGGTGTACATGAGCGAGGCCGATGCGCCCATGCTCAGGGTCTGGAACAGCAGCCTGTCCTATTCCACGGACCGGAACAAAAGCTTTGATCCCCCGGATTATTATTTTAAGGACGAGGAAAAACTCACTGTGGCCGGGCTGGATTTCCGGATTGTGGCCACGCCGGGCCATACCCGGGGCGGTGTCTGCATCATTACGGACGGGGTGGCCTTTGTAGGGGACACCATCTTCCTGGAATCCATCGGCCGGACGGACCTGCCCGGGGGTTCCTACGATGCCCTGCTGAATTCCATCCATACCAAGCTGCTGACCCTGCCCGATGACACCAAGCTGCTGCCGGGTCACGGACCTGGCACGACGGTGGGCTGGGAAAGACGCAGAAATCCGTTCCTCCAATAAAAAAGGAGCATGAATTCCATGATGAGTTCTGGAAGAAAACCCCGGGGACTGATCAGCAAGCTGCTGATTGCGGTCCTGGCCTTTTTGGCCTTTTATCTGGCGGCCAGTATCTTTCTTCCGGTATTTCTAGCCATCGCCTTGAGCTTTCTTTTGTATCCCATTGTGAACCGACTGGAAAACACGGAAATCCTGGGCAGGCACCTGCCCAACACCCTTTCGGTGCTGATTGCCTTTCTGGTGTTTGGGCTGTTTCTGTACCTGGCCTCCCTGGTGCTGATTGTGCCCCTGGTCAATCAGGTGAACACCCTGATTAAGGCCATGCCTTTTCTGGCCTCCCGGGCCAACGAAAGCATTACCCTGTTTCTGGGGTCCGGAGCCCAGCAGCTGCCGCCCAATGTGCGGGACATGCTGCAGCAGGCTACCAGCACCTTGAGCACCAACCTGATGGCCGTGCTGCGGGATATGCTCAATTCCACCTTCAAGATGGCCAAAAGCCTGGTCAGCCTGGTACTGGTGCCGTTCCTGTCCTTCTATTTCCTGAAGGACTGGCGGACCTTAAAGGGCATGGTGGTACGGATTTTCTCCTACGACCAGCAGGCACTGGCGGACCAGGTATTCTCGGACATTGGCAAAATGCTCTGCGCCTACGTGGACAATATGTTCAAGCTGTGCTTTGTGGCAGCAGGCTGCCTGACCGTGGGCAACTATATCCTGGGTGTCCAGTACACCCTGGTATTGGGCTTTCTGGCCATGATTACAGAAATGATTCCCTTGGTAGGGTCCGTGGTGGGAACAGTTTCGGCGGTGTTTATCGCCCTGCTGCAGAATCCCCAGCTGGCCCTTAAAGTATTGATCTTATATTTGGTTTATTATCAGGTAGATGCCCAGATTATCATGCCCAACATGATGGGGCACAGTATTACCCTGCACCCTGTACTGATTATCCTGGCTGTCATGGTAGGCGGCCAGCTGGGCGGCGTGGCCGGCTTGATTTTTGCCGTGCCGGTGCTGACCATCATCAAGGTACTGTACCAGTATTTCTGGCATGCAGGGGAAAAAAAGGCCGGGACAGCACTTCCCTCAGAAACAAAACAGGGATAAAAGTACAGAATTAGCCCCATGCCGTTGAAAAATTGGTCGAAATTGTGTTACACTTATAAAGTTCAAACAATGTGTGGACGGAGGGATTTTTATGTTAACAGGTGCACCGCGTGGTACCAAGGATATTTTGCCAGGCACAATCAATGGCTGGCGGTATGCAGAACAGATTATCCGGGAAGTTTGCCGGGAATTCAACTACCAAGAAATCAGAACCCCGATTTTTGAACATACGGAACTCTTCCAAAGAGGCATTGGCGACGGCACGGACGTAGTGGATAAGGAAATGTACACGTTCAGCGACCGGAGCGGCCGCAGCCTGACGCTGCGCCCGGAAAACACGGCCTCCGTGGTCCGTTCTTTTGTAGAAAACAAATTGTATGCGGAACCCATGCCGTTAAAGGTCTATTACATTGGACCCATGTTCCGGTATGACCGTCCTCAGGCTGGCCGGATGAGACAATTCCACCAGTTTGGGGTAGAAGCCCTGGGCTCCCAGTCCCCGGTGGTGGACGCAGAAGTGATTCTGCTGGCCCTGACCGTGCTGCAGCGCTTCGGCCTGAAGGATCTGAAACTGAAAATCAACTCCGTGGGCTGCCCCAAGTGCCGCCCTCAGCACAGACAATTGCTGCAGGACTACTTCCGTCCGCATCTGGACGAATTGTGCGAGGACTGCCAGCACCGCTTTGACAGAAGCCCCCTGCGGATTTTGGACTGCAAGGAAGATGCAGCCAAACCGTTTATGGCAGGCGCTCCCAAAATTACCGACCACCTGTGCGACGAATGCAAAGAGCATTTCGAAATGGTCAAGAAGCTCCTGACCGAAGCCGGTGTGGACTACGAAGTGGACAGCAACCTGGTGCGCGGCCTGGACTACTACACCAAGACTGCTTTCGAAATCCAATATTCCCCGCTGGGTGCCCAAAGTGCTGTGGGCGGCGGCGGCCGGTATGACGGCCTGGTAGAAGAACTGGGCGGTCCGTCCACTCCGGGCGTAGGCTTTGCCATGGGTCTGGAGAGAATCCTCCTGGCCCTGGAAAAACAGAACCTGCTGCCGGTGGGCAAAGAATCCATCGACGTATTTGCCGTTATTCCTGATGAAGGCGGCGTAGCCGATGCCTTCCGGGTAATGCAACAGCTGCGGGCTCAAGGCCTGTCCTGTGACATGAACCTGGTAGAACACAGCCTGAAAGCCCAGATGAAGCAGGCCAACCGGGATCAGGCCAAATTTGCCCTGATCTTTGGGGAAGACGAACGGAGCCGGGGTGCTGTGACTGTCCGCAACATGGCAGACAGCAGCCAGACCGAAGTCAAAATGTCTGAGCTTGAAACATTTTTTAAATAAACCAGAGGTGTAAACGAATGAGTACAAAACGCAGCCATCATTGTGGTGACTTGAGAAAAACAGATGCCGGCAAACAGGTAACGTTGTGCGGCTGGGTAAGCAAACGCCGTGACCACGGCGGCATTATCTTCATTGATTTGCGGGATCGGTACGGTCTGGTCCAGGTCATCATTGACCCGGCCCATGACGAAAAGGACTTCCATGCTGCTGAAGCCGTCCGCAGCGAATACGTGCTGCAGGTTACCGGCGTAGTACGGGAACGTTCCGCCGAAACCGTCAATGCCAACCTGCCCACCGGCGAAGTAGAAGTAGTGGTCAAAGATCTGGAAGTATTGAACCCTTCCAAGACTCCTCCTTTCTACATCCAGGATGGGGTGGACGTGGACGAAAACGTACGGCTGCGCTACCGCTATCTGGACCTGCGCAGACCGGAAATGCAGAAGAACCTGATCCTGCGCCACAAAGTGACCAAGGCTGTCCGGGATTTCCTGGATAACCGTGATTTCCTGGAAATCGAAACTCCTATGCTGACCAAGAGCACGCCGGAAGGCGCCCGGGATTACCTGGTGCCCAGCCGTGTTAACCCTGGCAAATTCTACGCTCTGCCCCAGTCCCCTCAGCTGTTCAAACAGATTCTGATGATTGCCGGCATGGAACGGTATTTCCAGATTGCCCGCTGCTTCCGGGATGAAGACCTGCGTGCTGACCGCCAGCCGGAATTTACCCAGCTGGATATGGAAATGTCCTTCATTGATGAAGACGACATTATGACCCTGACGGAAAACCTGATTGCCTATGTCTTCAAGGAAACCCTGAACGTAGACCTGAAGGTTCCCTTTGGCCGGATGACCTGGGACGATGCCATGGACAAGTACGGCAGCGATAAGCCGGACCTGCGTTTTGATATGCCTCTGGTAAACATGAACCCTGCCCTGGAAGGCACCAGCTTTAAGGTCTTCAAGGATATCCTGGAAAAGGGCGGCCTGGTAAAAGCCATCAACGTCAAAGGCTACAGCGCCATTCCCAGACGTGAACTGGATGGTCTGGTAGACTTCGTAGGCATTTACGGTGCCAAGGGCCTGGCTTGGATTATCGTCAACGAAGATGGTTCCATCAAGTCTCCTATTGCCAAATTCTTCTCCGACGAAGAAATGAAGAAAATCCTGGAAGCCGGCAAAGCAGAAAACGGCGACGTGCTGCTGTTTGTGGCTGACCGGAAACCGCTGGTGGTTGCTGCTGCCCTGGGTGCCCTGCGTATCGAAATGGCCAAGAGACGCGGCCTGATTGATCCCAACAAGCTGGCCTTTACCTGGGTTGTGAAGTTCCCCATGTTCGAATACAGCGAAGAAGAACATCGCTATGTGGCTATGCACCATCCGTTCACCGCTCCCTGCGATGAAGACCTGGATAAGTTGCTTACCGATCCTGCCCACGTGTATGCCAAGGCCTACGATATGGTCCTGAACGGCGTGGAAATCGGCGGCGGTTCCATCCGTATCCACAGAGAAGATGTACAGAAGAAGGTCTTTGAAGCCATCGGCCTGACGGACGAACAAGCCCGTGAAAAATTTGGCTTCCTGATGACGGCCTTTGAATATGGTGCACCTCCCCATGGTGGTCTGGCCTTCGGTCTGGACCGGCTGGTGATGCTGATGGCCAAACGCCCGTCCATTCGTGACGTTATCGCCTTCCCCAAGACCCAGAGCGCTATGGACCTGATGTGTCAGGCACCTAACGTAGTTGAAGATAAGCAGATGCGTGAACTGCATATCCGCAGCACTGTGGTGAAAAAAGAAGAAGACAAGAAATAAAATTTTGAGACTGTGTACGCTTGTGTACAGTCTCATTTTGCATTCTCTGGGAAATCACAGCCCTTATAAAATTTCTTTGGGAAAAGAATACTTTACGGAAATTTTACATACAGGAAAAACAAGTAGTACAAAATAAAGAAATTTTGCTATAATCCCGGCGAATATGGTACACTATAGATTGAAAAAGTACAGGCAGAAGTACATAGGAATTCTTGTTCCGAGCACTTACCTGAAAACCTTTATAAGCAAGCTATAGCTTAGGGAGGGGAAACTTTCCCTTCCTAAAATCCTGGAAAAAAGCTGGTGAGACAGATGGCAGACACTCCTCTTGCAGTATTGACATTTTCCGTCCGTGCCTCCCATGTGCTGAAAGGCATGGGGATTGGCACCGTGGAGCAATTATTGGCCACACCCTCTAAAAGGATTGCGGTTCAAAAGAATGCCGGCCGTAAAACCCTGGAAGAAATTGAACGCATCCGGCAGGATATTCTGTCGGGTAAAATTGATTTGGCAGCCCTGGAACAAAAAGGCAGGGCTCCCGGGGCTGTTCCCAGGCAATTTTCCCAGGATCAGTTGTCCGAACTTTCCCGGCACTCCATTGGGGAGCTGGGGCTCTCGGCCCGGCCCTACCACGCCCTGATTCATCGGGAACTGGTGACCCTGGACCAGGTGGCGGTGCTGACTGTCGAAGAAATGGAAAAATGGACCGGCTTTGGTCATAAATCCCTGGTGGAGCTCCAGACCGTGCTGGGCCAGTGGCTTGCCAAGAACCTGGTACCCGCGGCTGCTGCCGAGGAGGAGCTGCCAGGGGAGGGGGAGATTTCTGAAGCCTGCCGGAGCTATTTTCAGAACCTGGCCCAGAACCTGAGACCCCTCCAGTGGGTGTCCTGGCACCAGTTAAAGGAGGCGGCGGACAAGGCCGGCCTAACCGAAGCTTTGGTGTATTATGGGGACCAGCTGCCCCGGCAGCTCCAAATGGATCTGCTGTCCATGCCCGTTTTGGCACCGGCGCTCAGAAAACTGTTTTTCCAGCTGGCACCGGAAGGGATTCTCAAAACGGAAGAACTGAAAAAAGAACTGGATCAGCTGGACCTGCCCATTGCCGGGGACGTGCTGTTTCAGGTATTTCTGCGCCGCCACGTGGGAGCCCTTTTGGGGAACGCCTGCTATTTTCCCCGGCCCAATCTCAGCCGGTACCTGCGGCGGCATGCCAAGGAGTGGGATGCCCGGGTGCTGTCCATGCTGCGGCTGCGGCTCCAGGGAGAAACCCTCCAGGCCATCGGCAACCGGTTTTCCGTAAGCCGGGAGCGGGTGCGGCAGATTACTTCCAAAATGGCTCGCAAATTCCCGCCCCTGTACGAAGACTACTATGAACGGCCCTTTACCTATTTCAAATTTACCAAGGAAGAATTCTGTCAGGCCTTTCCCCAGTGCGGCGGCCAGGGCTACGAGTTCCTGGCCCTTCGGTGGGAGCGGGGGACCCACAAGGTAAACCGGGAAAATATCGAGGCCTACCAGGATGTTTTCAGAGGCCAGCTGGTGCGCTGCCTGGTGGCCAAGGACAAGCAGAGCATTACCCGGACGGCCCTGGCTTACCGGGTGCTGCTCAGCAACAGTGAAAATGCCCTGACCATGGAAGAACTGGCCCAGGCCTACAACCGGTACCTGAAGGACAACGGCTACCCCAAGGAGCGGCTCCACCTGAACATCCATACCCTGACCAATACCCTGCGCAATTCTTCCCATGTGGTGTGGGACCAGAACAGCCGGGTGCGGTACTGCGAAGCGGACGGGGAGCGGCTGTGGGAGGAAATCGACTTCCAGCGGTACAAGGACAAGGTGATTTCCACAGAGCTCATCTACCGGGATTATCCGGACCTGATGGAAGCCCTGGACCTGCGGGATGGCTACGAGCTGTTCTATGCCCTAAAGACGTCCCAGCCCCAAGCTGCCCCAGGCGGCCTTTCCGTGGTATTTCGCCGGGTGCCGGTGGTGGTCATTGGGGACGGCCGGGAGGACCAGCAGGCCCTGGACCTGCTAAAGGAACTTTCCCCGGTAAGCTACCACGACTTTTACCAGGCCTACGAGGAGCGCTATGGGGTCAAGAAGGAAACGGCCCAGGGGAACGGGGAACTGAACCGGCCTCTGCTGCCCTATTATGCCCACGGGGAATATACCCTGGAAGTGCCCACCCTGGACCCCCGGGACCGGGAGCCCTTTCTCCATGCCCTGGGCCAGAAAAAGTTCTGGTTCTGGGATGATTTGAAGCGGGTGTTTGCCGCGGTCTGCATCCATTCGTCCCCGGATGCCTTAAACCGGGCAGCCTTTCAGCGGATTGGCTACGCTTTCCAGACCGGCTACGCCTACAAAAGCGAATACGGTACAGCCCTGCGGTTTTTCGACCAGGAAATCTTTAACGGCAAGGTGGTACAGCTCAGTCAGCTGGATCCCCGGCTTACTTCCCTGCCCACCTTCCAGTCCGCCCTGAACCATAAGCGGAACAAACTGGAATACATCGAAACCCGGCCCAAGGTCCTGGAACCGGCTGCCCAGGTGGAACGCAAGTACGGCATTAGCCGCCAGGAAATCAAGGCCTTCCAGAAATGGGTAAACAGCCAGTGCCGGGAACCCTATTTCAATGGCTACAGCCTGTGGTCCCAAATCCGGGACTACCCTTTGGTCCGGAAAATCCAGGGGAAAAAATGGCTGTACACGGCCCTGCTGCGGCAGCAGGCTGGGGTTTCCTCCCTGGTGGTTACCGGCGGCCTGGTGCTCAGCCGGGAAAACCAGACTCTCAATCTGAGAAAAATCTGCCTGTGGCTGGCGGACCGGTACGGCAAAAAGAGCCTGGAAGAAATGACCCGGTTGTTCAACAAACAATTCGGCACCCAGGTGCCTTCATACAAACTGGCGGAAAAACTGCGGGGCAAAGGGGTCTGGGAACAGGTGATTACCGATTCCCTGGAATCCTACCTGGATCAGCTGCTGCCGGAGTAAATTGTATAATTACGTAAAAATATACCGATATAGTGAATTAATATTCACAATAAGCGGGTTTTATGGTATAATGCGTGCATGCGCAGAAAGGTGGTTTTGTTGTGCATTGGAAGAAAATTCTCGGAATCTGTACGGCCGGCCTGCTGTCCCTGCCCGGGGCAGTGAGCGCTGGGGAAAAGCTGGTGTTTGTCCCCTTGGACAACCGGCCCGTTTCCCTGGCCTATACAGCGGACAGTTTCCGCAAAGCAGGGTATCAGGTGGTAACGCCTCCTGCAGAGCTTTTGGCCTCGGACCGGCAGCAGGGGAAACCGGAACAGCTGGAAAAATGGCTGGAGCAGGAAATTCCCGGGTCCATAGGGACCGTGGTTTCGGCAGATACCCTGATTTATGGGGGCCTTACCGGGTCCAGGACCCATGAGCTGCCGGCGGGGGTTCTGGCCAAACGGACCCAAAGCCTTTTGAACCTGAAAAAGAAATTTCCCTTGGTTCCGGTCTATGCTTTTGCAACCATTATGCGGTCTCCCCGCTACAGTGCAGCGCCGGCCGAACCGGCCTACTACGCCCAGTATGGGCCCCAGATTTTTCGCTGGGGGGAACTCCGGGACCGGCAGGAATTGCAGCTGCTGAACAAAAAGGAAACCCAGGAGCTGGAACAGTTGGAAAAGAGCCTGCCCCAGGAGGTTCAGACGGACGTTCTTTCCCGCAGAAGCAAGAACCTGCGGGTGCTGGAGCAGCTGGCCCAGGGGATTCCGGAAGGCCGGCTGGATTACCTGGTCATTGGCCGGGACGATTCGGCGCCTTTTTCGGAAGCCCACCGGGACGCCAGGGCCTTTTTCCTGACCACGGGAGATGTACCTTCCTATAAGCTGCGCTCCTTCTCCGGAACCGATGAACTTGGGATGCTGATGCTGAACCGGGCAGTGAACCGGAGCAAGGGGGTTACCCCCCTGGTGTACGCCTACTATACCGGCGGCACCGGCGGCAGGACCGTGCCCAGCTACGAGGACGGCACCATCCGCCAGAGCTATCGCCAGCACGTGCTGGCTGCCGGCGGGTACCCGGCCCTGCTGGATAAGAATGCGGACCTGGTGCTGGGGATTTACACCCCGGTCAACGGCATTACCGCCGGGGCCGATACGGACGCCAACACCAGTCGTTTGGATGACCGGCAGGAAAGTTTTTTGGCGAAAACCAGACGGTACGTGGACGCAGGCCGGAACGTGGGCCTGGCGGACATTAACGTCAGCAACGGGGGCAGCAATGGCCTGGTAAAGCATCTGCTTACCGCCCGCCAGGGCAAAACACCCCTGGGCTGGGAGCTGGGCTCCTACGCCGGCTGGAATACGGCCGGCAACTCCCTGGGCTATGCCCTGGGGCAGGGGCTGCTCCGCAAGCGCCTGTCCGACCAGAACCGGAAGGACCTGCTCACGGTCCGCTACCTGGACGACTGGCTGTACCAAAGCAAGGTGCGCCAGGAAGTGCGCCAGCAGCTGATCTACCCCAAAGGGTACCCGGATGGGGCCCTGACGGACCAGGAAACCCTGGAAGCACAGCAGTTTATTGCCAAAGCCATGCCAGAAGCTGGGAAAAAGTACTTTGTGCCCCAGGTCTGGCAGGCATATACCTTTACTTTGCCCTGGCACAGGACCTTTGAAGTCTATGTCAAGCCAGCGACAAAACCGGAAGCACGTAAGTAAAAGGAGGGAAAATCATGACATTATTGGAAGAAGCTATGGGACTGCGGGAGGAAATGGTAAAAAGACGACGGGACCTGCACGCCCACCCGGAAACAGCCTGGACGGAATTTCGCACCACCAGCATCATTGCCACGGAACTGAAGAAACTGGGGTATGAAGTGCTTATGGGAGCAGATATTATGAAAGCTTCCGAGAGAATGCTGGTACCTTCTGAAGCGGAGCTGGAAAAATGCGCCAAACGGGCCATTGCCGAAGGGGCGGACCCGGAGCTGGTGGCCAAAATGCAAGGCGGCATGACCGGCTGCGTGGGGGTCATGCATTTTGCCAAACCGGGTAATACCGTTGCCCTGCGCTTTGATATCGACTCGCTCTTTGTGGCAGAGGACCCGGACAAAAAGCACCGGCCCACTGCAGAGTGCTTTGCTTCCCAGCACCCCGGCCTGATGCACGCCTGCGGCCATGACGGTCACGCCACCATCGGCCTTGCGGTAGCCAAACTGGTGGCAGCCCACAAGGACGAAATGGCCGGCACCTTGAAAATCTGCTTCCAGCCCGGTGAAGAAGGGGTGGTAGGAGCCAAGGGCATGGTGGCCAGCGGTATCGTGGATGATGTGGACTACTTCCTCAGCGGCCATATCGGCCTGGGAGCTGAAAAGAACAACGCCCTGGTCTGCATGACTACGGGCTTTTTGGCCACGGATAAAATGGACGCGGTCTTTACCGGGGTTCCCGCCCATGCCGGCGCCGACCCGGAAAAAGGCCGCAATGCCTTGCTGGCAGCGGCCCAGGCGGCCATTTCCCTCCATACCATTGCCCGGCACAGCGAAGGGGTCTCCCGCATCAATGTGGGGGTCCTGGAAGCCGGTACCGGCCGGAACGTAATCCCGGCCAATGCCCGAATCAAATTTGAAACCCGGGGCTCCACGGCCAAAATCAACGATTATATGGCCAGCGAAGCCAAGCGCATGGTGAAGGCCGCTGCAGACCTGTACGGGGTCCAGGTGGAAATTCTCCCCATGGGCAGCGCCACTGCCTCCGGCTCCGACGCCGATATGGGCCAGGAAATCTATGACCTCATCAAACCTCTGAACGTTTACAAGGAACTCAAATTGGAAGACCAGGTAGGCGGCAGTGAAGATTGCTGCTACTTCATGAGCCGGGTACAAAGCCACGGCGGAAAAGCTGTCTACATGCTCTACGGAACGGAACTGGAAGCCGGACACCACCAAAGTGATTTTGACTTCAACGAAGATGTTTTGCCCCGCACAGCCTTTACCATTACCTATCTGGTCAAACACTTTGGCAATAAGGCGAAGTGAGCCGCGGTTTGACTTTTTAGGCCTCCCGTGGTAAACTTGTAGCAACTTCAAATGATTACCTTTAAATCTAGTCCTGTGAGACTAAGAAAGGGACTTTTATTTCAGGAGCTATTTAGAAGCCTTCTTGTCTTAGGACGAGAAGGCTTTATTTTGTTGATAAAAGCCTTTTTGGAAAGTTGAACAGTTGTGAAGCAGGATTGTGTAAAGCGTTTGCAGTCAATCAGTGAGGAGGCTATTCCATGACCAAAGCAGCAGTCAGCCTTTCCGGGCGGGATATTCTAGATCTGGCGTCCCTGTCCGTGGAGGAATATGAACTCATTATGCGCACCGCCGCAGAAATGAAAAAAATTATGAAGCGGGACATTAAAAAGGTTCCCTCCCTGCGAGGCAAGTCCATCATTAACCTGTTTTACGAAAACAGCACCCGTACCCGTTCGTCCTTTGAACTGGCCGGCAAGTACCTGGGAGCTGATGTCATCAACATTTCTACCGCAGGTTCCAGCGTGGCCAAGGGCGAATGCCTGAAGGACACCATCCTGACCGTACAGGCCATGGCCTGCGATGCCATCGTCATGCGGCACCCCATTGAAGGGGCTGCCAAATACGCAGCGGATATCGCAAGTCCCGTGGTCATCAACGCCGGGGACGGTGCCCATGCCCATCCCACCCAGGGCCTTTTGGATATGTTCACCATCCTGGAACACGGCAAAAAGTTTAAGGGCCTGAAGATGGCCATCATCGGCGATATCCTCTACAGCCGGGTAGCCCGCAGCAACATTGCGGCCTGGACCAAACTGGGCGCCGACGTCCATGTGGCCGGTCCCATGACCCTGATTCCCCATGACGCTGAGGCGCTGGGGGTCACCGTCCACAAACGGGTAGAAGACGCCATTGAGGGCGCCGACGTGGTGGACGTCCTGCGGATTCAGCTGGAACGCCAGGAAAAAGGCATGTTCCCCACACCCCGGGAATACGCCCGGATTTTTGGGGTAAACGAAGAAAAAATGAAACTGGCCAAACCCGACTGCCTGGTGATGCACCCGGGTCCCATGAACCGGGGACTGGAAATTTCCTGGGAAACCGGCTACTCTGACCAGGCCGTAATCCGGGAACAGGTAACCAACGGGGTTGCCGTACGGATGGCACTGTTATTCTTGACGCTGACGGGAGGTAAACAAGTTGAAAACGCTAATTAAGAATGGTCGCCTTGTAGATCCCAGCCAGAATCTGGATGCAGTGCTGGATCTGTTGATTGAAGACGGAAAAATCAAGGAAACGGCTCCCCACATTGATGTGGACGCCGACGAAGTCTACGATGCCACGGGCCTTGTGGTAGCCCCTGGCTTTATTGACCTGCACACCCATTTGCGGGAACCTGGCCTGGAAGCCAAGGAAGACCTGGTCACCGGGACCATGGCAGCCGCTGCCGGGGGCATTACCCGGGTAGCCTGTATGCCCAATACCAAACCGGTGATTGATTCCTCCATTATTGTCAGCGGCGTCAAAAAACGCGCGGAAGAAGAAGGTTATGTCCATGTGGAAGTCATTGGTGCCATCACCAAAGGCGAAAAGGGACAGGAAATCACCGAAATGGGGGATATGGCCATGCGGGGCGCTATGGCCTTCTCCGACGATGGTCACTATGTGGACAGTGCCCACATTATGCTGCTGGCTGCCAAATACGCCGGCATCTTTGATAAAGCACTCATCTGTCATGATATTGAAACGGAACTGAACCACGAAGGCTATATGCACGAAGGGGCTGTTTCCGCCCGCCTGGGGGTTCCTGGGGTACCGGCCATTGCAGAAGACATTGCCGTCGCCCGGGATGCCATCATCGCGGAATATACCGGCACCCACGTACACATTGCCCACATCGCCAGCAAGGGCGCCGTGGACATTGTACGCCAGGCCAAAAAGAAAGGCATTCCCATTACCTGCGAAGTGGCCGTCCATCACCTGACTTTGACGGACGAAATGTGCTCCTCCTACAGCACCGCCACCAGGGTATCTCCGCCTCTGCGGTCTTGGGACCATGTGGAAGCCCTGCGGGAAGCCCTGAAGGATGGCACCATCGATGCCATCGTTACCGACCATGCACCCCATGCGCCGGAAGAAAAGGATGTGGAATTCCGCTACGCCCCCAACGGCTTCTGCGGACTGGAAACGTCTGTTGGGGTGATTCTTACCGAGCTGTACCAAACCCATGAGTTCACCATCAACGAAATCGTGGACAAAATGAGCACCAGCCCGGCCAAGCTGTTCAACCTGGATGCAGGCACCTTGCAGGTGGGCAAAAATGCCGATATCACCCTGCTGGACCTGGACAAGGAATGGACTGTGGACAGCAATAAATTCTATACCCGGGGCAAAGTAACGCCCTTTAACGGGAAACATTGTAAAGGTAAAGCTGCGGCCACCATCGTAAATGGCCAATTCGTTATGAAAGACGGTGTAGTATGCAAAAAATGAAGGGTAAGTTAGTGTTGAAGGACGGCGGCGTCTACGAAGGCATCCTGTACGCCAATCGGAATGCTGTAGGCGAAGTAGTTTTCACTACCGGTATGAGCGGGTATCAAGAAACCCTCACCGATCCTTCTTTCTATGGACAAATTGTAGTCTTCACCTATCCGCTGATCGGAAACTATGGCTGCAATGACCTGTTTAAGCAATCCGAAGGCTGCTGCTATCAGGGCCTGATTGTGGATGAACTGTGCGACGAACCCAGCTCCTGGCGGGATGAAGGCACGGTACTGGATTTCCTGGACAAAAACGACATTCCGGTGCTTACCGGTGTGGATACCCGGGCCATTACCCGGAGAATCCGTTCCTACGGTACCCTCCAGGGAGTGCTGGTGCCCGCCGATATGCCGGACGCAGAAGTCCAGGCCCTGCTCGCCACCCCGGACCGGCACGACCAGGTAGCCCAGGTGACCACCAAAGAAGTGTACACCATGGGTGACGGTCCTTACCACGTAGCCGTTATGGACTACGGTATCAAGAGAAACATTCTGCTGTCCCTGGTACATTACGGCTGCCGTTTGACGGTATTCCCGGCAGAAACCCCTGCCGAAGACGTCCTGGCCATCAATCCCGACGGTATTTTCCTGTCCAACGGTCCTGGCGACCCGGCAGACCTGACGGTGGAAATCGAAAACCTGAAGAAAATGCTGGGCAAGAAACCCATTTTCGGCATCTGCATGGGACATCAGGTCATGGCCCTGGCCAACGGCGCCAAGACCAAAAAAATGCTCTTTGGCCACCGGGGCATCAACCAGCCCGTACGGGACCTGGTGGACCACAAAATTACCATTACCTCCCAAAACCATGGCTTCATGGTGGACGAGGATTCCTTAAAGGGCCTGCCTGTGGAAGTGACCAACCGCTCCCTGAATGACGGCACCATTGAAGGTCTCCGGTATCTGAATCATCCGACCTTCACCGTTCAGTATCACCCGGAAGCCTGCCCTGGACCCAGCGGCAACGCCTACTTGTTTGAACGGTTTATCAAAATGATGGGAGGGCATTGATATGCCAAAAAAAGAAAATATCAAGAAAGTCATGGTAATCGGTTCCGGTCCTATCATTATCGGCCAGGCTGCAGAGTTTGACTATGCAGGGACCCAGGCTTGCCGGGCCCTGAAAGAAGAAGGGCTGGAAGTGGTGCTGGTCAACAGCAACCCGGCCACCATTATGACCGACGTACACATTGCCGACCGGGTTTATGTAGAACCCCTGGATGTGGAATTTTTGGAAAGCGTTATTGCCAAGGAACGCCCGGATTCCCTGCTGGCCACCCTGGGCGGCCAAATGGGCCTGAACCTGGCCATTGAGCTGGATAAAAAAGGCATCCTGAAAAAATACAACGTGCAGCTGCTGGGCACCCAGATTGCCAGCATCATGAAAGCCGAGGACAGAGAACTGTTCAAGGAAACCATGGAAAAACTGCACCAGCCCATTCCTCCCAGCACCATTGTGGAAAGCGTGGCTGAGGCCAAGGAATTTGCCAAGACCGCAGGCTACCCCCTGATTGTGCGCCCGGCCTACACCCTGGGCGGCACCGGCGGCGGTATTGCCCACAACGACGAAGAACTGGACGATATCACCACCAAGGGTCTGATGTACTCCCTGATTGGCCAGGCCCTGATTGAACGCAGCGTGGCAGGCTGGAAAGAAATCGAATTCGAGGTTATCCGGGACAGCGCCGACAACTGCATCACCGTCTGCAACATGGAAAATATCGACCCGGTGGGCGTGCATACCGGCGACAGCATCGTGGTAGCGCCCTGCCAGACCCTGACGGATCGGGAAGTCCAGATGCTTCGTACCGCCGCCATCGACATCGTGCGGGAACTGGGCGTAGAAGGGGGCTGCAATGTGCAGTATGCCCTGAACCCGGAATCCGAAGAATACATTGTTATTGAAGTAAATCCCCGGGTCAGCCGTTCTTCTGCCCTGGCTTCCAAGGCAACGGGCTATCCCATTGCCAAAGTGGCCTCCAAGATTGCAGCCGGCTACACCCTGGACGAAATCGAAAATGCCGTTACCAAGAAGACCTCTGCCTGCTTCGAACCCACCCTGGACTATGTGGTCCTGAAGATTCCCCGCTGGCCCTTTGACAAGTTCGTTCATGCTGACCATACCCTGGGCACCCAGATGAAGGCCACCGGCGAAGTCATGGCCATTGAACGGAACATGGAAGCCGGCCTGCTGAAGGCAGTGCGGTCCCTGGAAATCGGCCTGATCCATATGGATATGCCCGAACTCCACAAGCTTACCGACGCCGAAGTGTTTGCAAAGGTAAAGAAAGTGGACGATGAGCGGCTGTTCACCATTGCTGAAGCGTTCCGCAGAGGCATGACCGTGGACCAAGCCCACGACATCACCAAGATTGACAAGTTCTTCCTGCGGAAGATTCGCCATATTACCGAAATCGAAAAGCAGCTGGCTGCCGGCCCCCTGACCCCGGAACTGCTCCGGGAAGCCAAGGTAAGAGGCTTTGCCGATGAGGCCATTGGCCACTTTACCGGCAAGAAGGGCCTGGAAATCCGCAGCCTGCGGAAAGAATGGAAGATCATTCCTACCTTCAAGATGGTAGATACCTGCGCCGCCGAGTTCGATGCGGAAACGCCCTACTACTATTCCACCTATGGGGTAGAGGACGAAGTGGAAGACACCGACAAGAAAAAGGTGGTTGTGCTGGGTTCCGGTCCTATCCGGATTGGCCAGGGCGTAGAATTCGACTACTGCTCCGTACACTCCGTGTGGGCCCTGAAGGACCTGGGCTACGAAACCATCATCATCAACAACAACCCAGAAACCGTCAGCACGGACTTTGATACCGCTGACCGGCTGTACTTTGAACCGCTGACCCTGGAAGACGTACTGAACGTGATCGACCGGGAGCAGCCGGAAGGGGTTATCGTCCAATTCGGCGGCCAGACCGCCATTAACCTGGCCGGCCCCCTGCACGAATGCGGCGTGAAGATTCTGGGTACCTCTGTAGACGATATTGACCGGGCAGAAGACCGGGAACGGTTTGAACAGCTGCTCACCGCCGTGAACATCGACCGTCCCAAAGGCTGCACCGTATTTGATATTGACGGCGCCCTGAAGGCTGCCGAAAAAGTCGGTTATCCTGTGATGGTGCGTCCTTCCTACGTACTGGGCGGCCGGGCCATGGAAATCGTCTACAACCCGGAAGAACTGCGCTACTATATGAACAACGCCGTTAAGGCTTCCCATGAACACCCTGTACTGGTGGACCATTACCTGATGGGCACCGAAGTGGAAGTGGACGCCATCTGCGACGGCAAGAACGTTCTGATTCCTGGGATTATGGAACACGTGGAAAGAGCCGGGGTCCACTCCGGGGACAGCATCGCGGTATATCCGCCCCGGACTCTCAGCCAGCACATCATTGACACCATCATTGACCATACCAACAAACTGGCCCTGGGCCTTTCTGTACACGGCCTGATCAATATCCAGTACATCGTCCGGGACGACCAGCTGTACGTCATTGAAGTGAACCCCAGATCCAGCCGTACCGTACCCTTCCTGAGCAAGGTTACCGGCATCTCCATGGTGGACGTGGCCACCAAATGCGCCATGGGCGTCAGCCTGCCGGAACAGGGCCTGAAGGCCGGCCTGAAACCTTTCCCGGATTACGTGGCGGTGAAGGCTCCGGTGTTCTCCTTCAACAAGATGACCGATGTGGACATCACCTTGGGACCTGAAATGAAATCCACCGGTGAAGTCATGTGCATCGATGACAAGTTCCCCAAAGCCCTGTACAAGGCCTGCATTGCTGCCGGCATCGAAGTAACGGAAAAAGGAACCATCCTCATTACCGTAGCCAACCAGGATAAGGAAGAAGTAGTACCCATTGCCAAGGGCTTTACAGACCTGGGCTATGACCTGGCTGCTACCAAGGGCACCGCAGAATACCTGAAGAGTCACGGGATTCCTGTAAGCCATGTGGAAAAAGCCAGCGCCGGCAAGCCCAACCTGCTGGACGATATCAAGGAAGGCCGCATCTGCATGGTAGTGAACACCTTCACCCATGGCCAGGATGCCACCCGGGATGGCTTCAAGATTCGTCGGTCCACGGTAGAACACGCCATTCCCTGCCTGACTTCCCTGGATACGGCCCGGGCTCTCCAGCACGCTATGGCGGCTATGGCCCACCAGCGGATCAACAGCGTCATTGCGCTGCAAGATCTGAAAACGGAGTAAGGTATGACTGCATATAAGGTTGAAGGGACCCTGCTGTTCAAGAAACAGCTGTCCCAGGATATACGCCTGATGGAAATCAAGGCACCGGAAATTGCCAAAACGGCACAGCCGGGACAATTTGTAACCCTCAAACTGAACCACCTTTCCGTTCCCCTGCTGCGCCGCCCCTTTGGGGTGGCCGGGGTGGACCGGGACCGGGGAACCCTGCAATTGATGTACCGGATTGTAGGGGAGACCACGGAACTGATGGACAAACTGGCCGTGGGCAGCCCCGTGGATCTTTTGGGGCCCCTGGGCCACGGCTTTGCTATGGAGGCCAAGCGGCCGCTATTAGTCGGCGGCGGCATGGGTCTTGCTCCCCTGCATTTTCTGGCAGCCGAGTACAAGGGCGCCAAGCCCGACGTGCTCATTGGCGGCCGGACCAAGGCGGAACTGTTCTGGGTGGACCTGTTCAAGGACAAGACGGGCCTCCAGTACGAAACCACCGATGACGGCTCCTGCGGCGTCATGGGTACGGTAAACGCTGTGCTGCCCCAGCTGCTGGCCAAGGGTCTGTATGACTGTGTGTACGTCTGCGGCCCCTCCAAAATGATGCGGGCAGTGGTGGCCGAAGTGGACAAGGCCGGCGTACCCTGCCAGATTTCCCTGGAAAAATACATGGGCTGCGGCTTGGGCGCCTGCCTGTCCTGCACCTGCAGCGGCATCGGCAAACGGGTAAAGGTCTGCAAGGACGGCCCGGTATTTTGGAGCGGGGAGGTGACAGAATGGTAAAACCCTGTGAGGATCCCAGAATGACGGTGAAAATCGCCGGCATGACTATGAAAACCCCGGTGACCACGGCTTCCGGCACCTTTGGCTTTGGCCTGGAATTTACGGATTTCCTGGACCTTGACCAGGTGGGGGCCATTACCGTAAAAGGCACCACCCTGGAACCCCGGGCGGGGAACAAGGGCCAGCGTATTGTGGAAACCCCTTCGGGTATCCTGAACTGCGTAGGCCTGGAAAACCCCGGCGTGGAAGTGTTCCTGAAGGAAACCCTGCCCCACCTGCGGCAGGTGACGAAAAGCCCCATCATCGTCAACATTGACGGCAATACCCCAGAAGAATACGGGGAGCTGGCGGCCATGCTGGACGTGGAAGGGGTAGATGCCATCGAACTGAACGTGTCCTGCCCCAACGTGGCCCAAGGCGGTCTGGCCTTTGGTACGGACTGCGGGGCTGCGGCCCAGGTGGTGAAAGCCGCCAAGGCCCGGACCAGCAAGGTGGTAATCACCAAACTGTCCCCCAATGTAACAGATATTACGGAAATTGCCCGGGCGGTGGAAGCTGCCGGTACCGATGCCATTTCTCTCATTAATACTTTGGTGGGAATGAAAATCGACATTACCACCCAAAAACCCGTTTTGGGCAATATTATGGGCGGGCTCTCGGGCCCGGCGGTGCGGCCGGTGGCCGTGCGGATGGTGTACCAGGTGGCCCAGGCTGTTAAGGTGCCTCTTATCGGCATGGGCGGCATTACCTGCTGGCAGGATGCAATAGAATTTATCCTGGCCGGCGCCACTGCGGTAGCTGTTGGTACGTCCAACTTTACGGATCCGGGCCTGGCCCAGCACATCAGTGAGGGGATTCAGGGCTATTTGGAAGCCCAGCAGCTTTCTTCCCTGGAAGAACTGAGGGGACGTGCCCTGCCCGGCAGAGGAGAAGCCTAATGGACCCTAAAGATCGCTTGATTACAGCTTTGGATTTCCCGTCCTTTGCTGAGGCCAAGGCCTTTGTGGAGGAACTGGGGGATTCCCTGAGCTTTTATAAAGTGGGTATGGAGCTGTTTTATGCAGCCGGCCCGGAAATCATTACCTATCTCAAAGAAAAGAACAAAAAGGTGTTCCTGGACCTGAAGCTCCAGGATATTCCCAATACGGTGGCCCATTCCTTGGCGGTACTTACCCGGCTGGGAGTGGACATCTTGAACGTCCACGCAGTGGGCGGCGCCAAAATGATGGCAGAGGGTGCCAAGGCGGTGCGGATTGCTGCGGCGGCCCTGCATAGACCCGCTCCCAAACTCATTGCCGTTACCGTGCTTACCAGCATGGATGACGCCCAGTGGGAGCAGCTCCATTATGCCCAGCCCATTGCCCAGCAGGTGCTGAGCCTGGCCCAGCTGGCCAAGGAAAGCGGCCTGGATGGGGTAGTGGCTTCTCCCCGGGAAGCTGGGGAAATCCGCAAGGCCTGCGGCAAGGATTTTCTCATTGTAACCCCGGGCGTTCGGCCGGCCTGGTCCGCAAAGAACGACCAAAGCCGGATTGCCACTCCTAAGGCAGCCCTGGAAAACGGTTCCACCCATTTGGTGGTGGGCCGGCCCATTACCCAGGCTGCGGATAAAAAGGCAGCGGCAGCAAAAATCTTGGAAGAAATGAAAGAGGCGGCAATATGAACGATAAGAATGTACTGCGTATGCTCGAAGAAACCCAGGCTGTCATGCACGGCCATTTCCTTTTGACCAGCGGCCTGCACAGCCCCATGTACGTGGAAAAATTTAACGTACTGCGGCAGCCCCGGTATACCGAAGCCCTGTGCAAGGAACTGGCCAGCCGCTTTATCAACGATAATGTGGAACTGGTGGTAGGCCCCATGACCGGCGGTATTCTCCTGGCCTATGAAGTGGCCAAGAACCTGGGCACCCAGTTCTTCTTTACGGAACGGGTCAACGGGAAAATGACCTTCAAACGGGGCTTCCACATTGAACCGGGCACCCGGGTGCTGATTGTGGAAGATATCGTAACCACCGGCGGCAGCGTCAAGGAAGTACTGGACGTGGTCAAGGGCGAAGGCGGCGTGCCGGTAGGCGTGGGCCTGTTGGTAGACCGGAGCGGCGGCAAGGTGGACTTTGGCGTGCGCACGGAACCCCTGCTGCAATTGGAAGTGGAAGCTTTCAAACCTGAGGACTGCCCCCTGTGCAAGGCCGGCGTACCGTTGACCCAACGGGGCCGTACCGGCAAATAAGCCGGCCCCTTCCTGGGAACGCTTCCCACGGGCGGCCTTATTGACAAATTATGGTATAATAGGGTTAGATAAATAGATTCTTGAGGAGGATTCCCATGGAAAAAGTTACTGCAGATTCCAGCATTATAGAAACGGTGCAGTTGCACCCCGAAATTATTGACATTTTCATGCAATATGGTTTGGGCTGCATCGGCTGCATGGCTGCCAACTTCGAAACCATCGGCCAAGGCGCCTCCGCCCATGGCATTGATGTAGAAGCCCTGATTGCAGACATCAACGACTGCATTGCCGCTGTGGAAGGCGGAGAAAACTAAGAGCTGGCTAGACTGGCTGCGTAAATCCCTTTACCGAGAGAAGTTCTTTCGGTAAAGGGATTTTTTTGCGTTTTGGGGGGAATAGAGCTGTACTGAAACTGATAACAGTTCGAAAACGGTACAGCCCAAATACCCTTGTAATGTACTAGCTATTGTTTATAGAACGTTTAAAACAAAGAAAATAAGTGAGTAAAAATAATTTTATGCATATTTTCGGCCATAAATGGCGAGAACACCGAAACTTCAGTTAAATTGTCACGATTCGGCGTGAATTCGTTGATTTTTTGCCGAAAAGGTTTTATAATGGTGAAAAATGGTGAAAAGTGGAGCGAAGGGGGTGAACAGATATGCTGATGGGAGAGTTCGAACATACCATTGATGCCAAAGGCCGTCTGTTCATGCCTGCAAAGCTTCGTGAAACCTTGGGCACACCGTTTGTAGTTACCAAAGGCGTGGATGGGTGTTTGGATGTGTATCCCATGGCAGCCTGGGAAAAACTGCAAGTTAGCTTTTCCCAAAAAATGATGCCCAAACATAAGGAAAGAGACGTTTCCCGTTTTATTTTCGGCGGCGCCGCAGAAGTGGAGCCGGACAAGCAGGGGAGAATCCTCCTGCCGTCCAACCTGCGTACCTATGCCAAAATCCAGGACCGGGTCCTGATTGTAGGGGTGGGGAGCAAGGCCGAAATATGGGATGCTGAGCGGTACGCCGCTTACACCAGTGCTGTAGAAGATGATGTAGCGCAATTGGTAGAAGAACTGGATTTTGAATCATTGTAAACGGGGACTGAATATGGAATTTGTACATAAAAGTGTGTTGTTAGAAGAAAGTGTCTCCTGGCTGGTTACCGACCCCCAGGGGATTTATGTGGACTGCACCCTGGGCGGGGCTGGCCATTCCAGCCGGATTGCCCAAAAGCTGGCTCCGGAAGGGCTGCTGATTGGCATCGACCAGGACGAGGACGCCATTGCCGCCGCCACTGAAAAGCTCAAGGGAGCACCCTGCCAGGTCCGGATTGTGCACAACAATTTTCGGAATCTGGGAGACATTCTGGACCAACTGGGACTTGCCGCCGTGGACGGTATTTTTTTTGACCTGGGGGTATCCTCCTATCAGCTGGATACGCCGGAGCGGGGCTTTTCCTATATGCATGACGGGCCCTTGGATATGCGCATGGACCAGGAACGGTCCCTGACCGCTGCCAAGGTGGTCAATACCTATTCAGAAGAAGCCCTGGCAGAGCTGATCTACAAGTACGGGGAAGAACGCTGGAGCCGCCGGATTGCCCAGTTTATTGTGGCTGCCCGGAAAGAAAAGCCGCTTGCGACCACCTTTGACCTGGTGCATGTGATCAAGGCAGCCATTCCCAAGGGCGCCCGGCAGGATGGACCCCACCCTGCCAAACGGACCTTCCAGGCCATTCGGATTGAGGTCAACGATGAACTGAAAATCCTGGACAAAACCATGGAAACAGCCGTGGCCCATCTGAAAAGCGGGGGACGGATTGGGGTTATTACCTTCCATTCCCTGGAAGACCGGATCATCAAGCAGGCTTTCAAGCGCATGGCCAAGGGCTGCATCTGCCCGCCGGAACTGCCGGTGTGCGTCTGCGGCCATAAGCCGGAACTCAAGAAACTGAAAGACTTTACCCCCTCGGAAGCAGAACTGGCCGATAACCCCCGGGCCAGAAGCGCCCGGCTAAGAGGCGCCATTAAGATTTGACTTGAGGAGAGAAGCGATGTATACTCGGAAGAATTCGCGCCATGAACTATGGTCTAAAGATATCAGCTATAATTACGGATCTTCCGCTGTACAGGAAGAGCCGGAAACTACCGAAGAAGAACCTTCGGAAAAAAATAAACAAAGGGAGACGAAGATTTTGCGTCGCCAGGTTGTGTTTTTGTTCTTGTTGGGTGTATTATGTTACTTCGGGAACGTGGTGCTGAGCCAGCAGTACATTGTGAAAAGCAATGAGCTGGTCCAGCTGAAAAAAGTTGAGGCGGAATGCCTGGACGAGAACGAAACCCTGAAAATTGATGTGGAGCGGCTGAAAAGTCCGGAACGGATTACCAGCATCGCCAGCAAAGAGCTGGGGATGAGCACAGCCCGAAGCAATATTTACGTGCGGGTGGATGGAACTGATAACGCGCCCGGGAAAAAATAACACGGCAGGCGGAGTACCGGACTCCCCCTTGCCGCGGTACATTACACAGAAGCAGCCGGAAAGGCTGCTTTTCTTATAATTGGAGGAATTGAACATGGAAAAAAAGCTGGCAGCCGTGCTGCAGCAGCTGCCCCAGGCAGTGGTGACAGGAACAGTAGAAAATCAGGTAATCACGGATTTGACCATTGATTCCCGTACGGCAGGTCCTGGCGGCCTGTTCATCTGTTTAAAAGGCGTGCATACCAATGGCCACGCCTACATTGGCAAGGCTGCGGCCCAAGGGGCTGCTGCCATTTTGGTGGAGGAGGACGTGCCCACTGTGCCCGGCGTGGTGCTGATCCGGGTAAAGGATACCACGGCCGCCATGACGGCCCTGGCCCCCTGGTTCTACGATTATCCCGCAGAGAAAATGCGGGTCATCGGGGTAACCGGCACCAACGGCAAGACCACCACCACGACGATTCTGCGCAATCTGCTGACCCGCTGCGGTCATAAGGTGGGCCTGATTGGCACCATCTCCATTATGATCGGCGAGGAAAGTGAAGTCAGCCATAATACCACCCCCGATGTGGTGGATTTGCAGCGGACCCTGTACCGCATGGAGCAGGCCGGCTGCGACTACGTGGTGATGGAAGTGTCTTCCCACGCTCTGGCCCTTAATCGGGTGGCCGGCATCGAATACGATACGGCGGTGCTCACCAATATTACCCAGGACCACCTGGATTTCCATAAGACCATGGAAAACTACCGGGAGGCCAAGGCCCTCTTGTTTACCCGGCTGCACCTGGGGAAGAAACCTGGCAAAACGGCCATCTTCAATAGCGATGACCCCAGCTCCCCGCTGATTATGAACCGGGTGAAAACCAAAATCCTGACCTACGGCAAGGGCCCGGAGAACGCTGTATATCCCCTGTCCTTCCACGTAGGTGCCCGTCATATGGAACTGAACCTCCAGACCCCTGCTGGGGAAATGGACCTGCAGCTCCATATTACCGGGGAATTTAACGTATATAATGTAATGGCGGCGGTTTGCGCCGCCCTGGCCGAAGGTCTCAGCCGGGAAGAAGTCATTCAGGGCCTGGACCAGTTCGGCGGGGTGCCTGGCCGCTTCCAGCTCATTGACGCCGGCCAGGACGCTACCGTGGTGGTGGACTATGCCCATACCCCGGACGGCCTGGAAAACGTGCTCCATACCGCCCGCCAGATTACCCAGGGCAAGCTGTGGGTGGTCTTTGGCTGCGGTGGGGACCGGGATGCCAAAAAGCGCCCTATTATGGGCAAATTGGCCTTGGATTTGGCCGACCAGATTGTGGTTACCACCGACAATCCCCGGAGCGAGGATCCGGAAGCTATTATCCGGGATATTGAAGCCGGTATGCAGGGCGCTGCCCCCGGCAAGGAAATCCACAAGATTACCGACCGGAAGGACGCCATTGAATTTGCCGTAGGCCACGCCCAAAAAGGCGACGTGGTGCTCATTGCCGGCAAAGGCCATGAGAATTACCAGATTTTGAAGGACCGCACCATCCATTTCGATGATGGGGAAGTAGTAAGAGACTTTGTACAAAAGGGGAAACTCCATGATTGATATAGCTTTAGTGACCCGCGCCCTGCCGGTGGAAACCAGTCTGCCGGCGGACACCGTATTTACCGATGTAACCACCGATTCCCGACAGCTTGCGCCGGGAACTCTTTTTGTCGCCCTCCGGGGAGAAAAGTTTGACGGCCACGCCTTTGTCAGCAAGGCCCTTGCCGCCGGTGCAGCTGCCGCCGTGGTGGACCATGTGCCGGAAGGGGTGGACCCGGGCAAATGCCTGGTGGTCAAAGACACCCTGGACGCCTACCAGAAGCTGGCCTCTGCCTACCGGCTCAGCAAGCCAAAGGTAACGGTGATTGCCATTACGGGTTCCAACGGAAAAACCTCCACCAAGGACCTGATTAGCGCCTGCCTGTCCGCCAAGTACCGGGTCATCAAGACCCAGGCCAACTTCAACAACGAAATCGGCCTGCCCAAGACCCTGTTCACCATCCAGGACGACACGGAATTTGCCGTAGTGGAAATGGGAATGCGGGGCCTGGGCCAGATTCGGGCCATGAAAAAACTGGCCCTGCCCGACGCAGCAGTGATTACCAATGTGGGGGACACCCATTTGGAGCTGCTGGGCAGCCTGGAAAATATTGCCAAGGCCAAAAGTGAAATCCTGGAAGACTTTACCCCAGCCAATCACGCCTTCCTGAACGGAGATGACCCCCGGGTGTCCGTGATGCCCACTGGCGCTAAGGTAACCACCTACGGCATCGACGCAGACTGCGACGTGAAAGCCCTCTCCCTTACGCCTACCGGCCTGGGCACGGACTTTACCTACCGCAGCCGGGTTACCGGCCAGACCCAGGCGGTGCACCTGCCCCTGGCCGGCCGGCACAACGTAATGAATGCCCTGGCGGCCATTGCCGTGGCTGAAGTCTACGGGGTGGCCGATGGAGCCATTGCTGGGGCTCTGGAGCACCCTGCCATGACGGGGATGCGCCAGGAAGTCCTGCACTTTGGGGACATTACGGTTATCAACGACGCCTATAACGCCAGCCCTGCCTCTATGAAGGCGGGCCTGGAAACCCTACGAGACCTGGTCAAAAACCAGGGCCGGGGCCGGGCGGTTGCCGTTCTGGCCGATATGCTGGAACTGGGAGCCCACTCCCAAAGCGGCCATACCCAGGTAGGGGAATGGGCTGCGGACTGCGGCGTGAAAGAGTTGATTGTCTACGGCACCGAAGCTAAATATATAGGTGAGGCTGCCGCCAAACGGGGCGTCATCGTTACCTATGCGGCAAACAAGGAAGAAGCCGCCCGGCTGCTCCAAAAAATTCTTCAGCCGGGGGATGTGGTCCTGTGCAAGGGCTCCCATTCCATGGCAGTGGACCAGGTGATTCCCCTGGTCTTTGGGAAAGAAGGCGCTGACGCATGAGTGCTCTTGGCATGCTGGTAACCTCCTTTGTCCTTACCGTACTTTTTGGCCGGCTGCTGCTGCCGCTGCTGCACAAATGGCATTTTGGCCAAAGCATCCGGGAATGCGGCCCCAAGGAACATTTGAAGAAAAGCGGGACCCCCACCATGGGCGGTCTCATGATGATTGCAGCCCTTTTGGTTTCCACCCTGGTGTGGATTCCCCTGAGCGGCCGGGTCTTTTTGGCCCTGTGGCTGTTCTTGGGCTATGCGGTCATTGGTTTTATTGACGATGGTCTGAAGATTTTCTTCCATCGGAATTTGGGCCTGACCTCCAAGCAGAAAATGCTGCTCCAGATTCTGGTAGCCGCCGTGTATCTGCTGTATCCGGGAGCCGTCAGCGTCTACAGCACCAGCGTGTGGATTCCCCTGGTCAACACCACGGTTTCCCTGGGTGCCGGTTACTATGCTTTCCTGCTCCTGCTGCTGGTGGGAACCACCAACGCAGTGAATTTGACCGATGGTCTGGATGGCCTGGCAGCCAGTGTTACGGTGCCGGTCATGCTGGCCTTTGCTTACATTGGGTATCTCAGCCACCTGCCGGCGGAAATGCTGTTTGCGCTGGGCGTTTGCGGCTGCTGCCTGGGTTTTTTGGTGTACAACCACCATCCTGCCCGGGTGTTCATGGGTGATACCGGTTCCTTGGCCCTGGGCGGCGCTGTAGCGGCCTGTGCCATTGCAACCCATACGGAACTGCTCCTGGTCCTGATTGGCGGCATTTACGTGCTGGAAGCCCTGTCAGTGATTATGCAGGTCACGTATTTCAAGCTGACCCATGGCAAGAGAATCTTCCGGATGAGCCCCCTGCATCACCATTTTGAGCTGGGCGGCTGGCCTGAAGTGCAGGTGGTCAAGAGATTTTTCCTGATCAGTTGCGTTTTCTCCCTTTTGGGAGTACTATTATTTATCTGTCGATAAATGAGGGGGTAATGTAAAATGGCAGACAATCGGGCAATTTTTGTATACGGAGCAGGTATTAGCGGGCAAGGTGTGGCCGAAGTCCTGGCAGACCAGGGCGAGGAGGTCGTTTTATATAATGATACGGACGTGGATCTGGAACCGGAATGGTGCACTGCCTTTGGGGCAGTGGGCGGCCTGTTTATGACCGAAGTGGATCCCACCGATGAACTGAAAAGAAGTAAGCTGATGATCATCTCCCCGGGGATTCCCTTTACCACCGATACGGTGAAAAAAGCCAGGGAACTGGGCGTAGAAATCATCGGGGAAGCAGAAGAAGCCAGCCGGCTGTACAAAGGCAAATGGATTGGCATTACCGGTACCAACGGCAAGACCACAACCACCACGCTGGTGGGGGAAATGCTGGATACCCTGCCGGTAAAGACGGCGGTGGCCGGCAACATTGGCCGCTCTCTGTCCAAAGAGGTCATCAATCTGGACGCAGATTCCTACGTGGCTGCCGAACTGTCCAGCTTCCAGCTGGAAGGCGTCACCACCATGCGGGTGAACATTGCCCTGATTGTGAACATTACGCCGGACCATTTTGAACGCCATGGCAACATGGAAAACTACATTAACGCCAAGGCCAATATTTTTGCTCACCAACAGCCGGAGGACGTACTGATTTTGAACGCTGACGATGCCAACTGCGTGGCTCTGGCTCCCCGTGCCAAGGGCCGGGTGGTGTTCTTCAGCACCCAAAAACAGCTGGATGAAGGCGCCTATATTGAAGACGGCTGGTTCGTCCTGAACCTGGACGGCAAGAAGCAGCGGATTCTCCAGGTTTCCGACATGAAGATTTTCGGTTCCCACAACGAACAAAACGTGCTGGGAGCCCTGTGCTGCGCCTACTTTGCCGGCGTTACCCCGGAAAACATGGCCAAGGTCCTGAAGAACTTCCAAGGCGTGGAACACCGGCTGGAATACGTAACCACCATCAAGGGCGTACCCTACTACAACGATTCCAAGGCCACCAATACGGACTCCGCCGTGAAGGCCATGGAAGCCTTTAAGAACGGCCACGTAATCCTTTTGGCCGGCGGCCATGATAAGCTGACGGACCTGACCGAATTTATGCAGGTGGCAGCCCGCCAGACCGATGCCCTGATTCTTTTGGGCGAAGCCCGGCAGCGTTTCTACGAAGCCGCGGTGAAAAACGGCGTAAAGAACATCTATATGATTGACGGCAGTTTTGACGATGCCGTGAATAAAGCAGCCAGCCTGGCCCAGCCGCCGGAAGTGGTCCTCCTTTCTCCTGCCTGCTCGTCCTATGATATGTTTGACAACTATCCGCAGCGGGGGAGATATTTCAAGGAACTGGTCCGGAAACTGGAAAAACAGCAGGAAAACGCGTAGGAGGCTAGATTGTGAAAGTAATCCTTTCAGGCGGCGGCACGGGCGGTCATATCTACCCGGCGCTGACCATTGCTGATGCCATACGAGATTTGGAGCCCTCTGCGGAAATCACCTTCGTGGGAACCCGGAAGGGCCTGGAAAAAGATATCATTCCCCGGTACGGCTATCCCCTGGAATTTATTGAAGTGGCCGGGTTTGAGCGCCATTTGGGGCTAGGTACCCTGAAAAGCGCCGGAAAGTTGGTGGTGGGTCTCAGCGAGGCCTACCAGCTGCTGAACCGGATTAACCCCGACCTGGTCATCGGTACCGGCGGCTACGTGTGCGGCCCCATTTTGTTTTGGGCCGCCCTGAAGCGGGTACCCACGGCCATTCAGGAGCAGAATGCCATGCCCGGGGTAACCAACAAGATTCTCTCCCGGTTTGTGGATGAAGTCTTTTTGGGTTACAAGGAAGGGGCCCGGTACTTTGCGTCCCACGCCAAGAAAATCTTTACCGGCAACCCGGTGCGCAAGGAAATCCTTGTGGCCGAACGGTCTGCGGGAATTGCCAAATTTCAGCTGGACCCCAGCCGGAAAACCCTGCTGGTGTTTGGCGGCAGCCGGGGCGCCCGTTCCATCAACCAAAGCATGATTGCGGTGGAAAAGGCCCTAGCCGGCGACCGGCATATCCAGATTCTCCATGCCACCGGCCAGCAGGGGTACCAGAGCCATATTGAAGCCCTGGGAGAAAACCTGCTCAAGGCGGACAACCTGCACATTGTGCCCTACCTGCACGATATGCCCCTGGCCCTGGCGGCTGCGGACGTAGCCGTTTCCCGGGCCGGGGCCATTGGCCTGGCGGAACTGATGGTCAAGGGAATCCCGTCCATCTTGATTCCCTATCCCTACGCCACGGCCAACCATCAGGAATTTAACGCCCGTGCCCTGGCAGCCCTGGGGGCAGCCAAGGTGGTCCTGGACAAGGACCTTAGCGGAGAAATTTTGCTGCGGGAAGTAGAAAGTCTGCTGAAAGATGAAGAAGTCTTAGCCATGATGCATCGCAGCGCCTGCAAAGCAGGTATGCCTCAGGCAGCTGAAACCATTGCCCAGGAGGCGCTGGCTTTGGCAGAACGTGATAGGAGGAACGCATAGTGCTGGATTTGGATAAAATCAAAAATATACATTTTATCGGTATCGGCGGCGCCGGTATGAGTGCCCTGTCGTATGTTATGATCAAACGGGGCTACCAGGTTTCCGGCTCAGATGCCAAACCGGGCTACATGGCCACCAACCTGGCCAAAGAAGGGGCCCTGGTTTTCATCGGCCATTCTGCCTGCCAGATTGAACGGGCGGAAGTGGTGGTGGTTTCTACCGCCATCCATCCGGACAACCCTGAACTGGTGGAAGCCAAAAAAAGACAGGTACCGGTAATCCACAGAAGTGATGTGCTGGCCTATCTCATGAACAAACACAAGGGCGTGGCCGTAGCCGGCGCCCATGGCAAGACCACCACCAGCTCCATGCTCTCCTGCATTACCTGTGAAGGGGGCCTGGATCCCACCATCGTGGTAGGGGGCATCGTTAACAACCTGGGCAGCAATGCCGTCAACGGCAAAAGCGATTATGTGGTGGCAGAAGCCGACGAAAGCGACGGCTCCTTCCTGAAATTCCATCCCTACCTGGCGGTGATTACCAATATCGAAAATGACCACCTGGACCATTACGGCAGCGAAGAAAACATCCAGGCAGCCTTTGCCAAATTTGTGGAGCAGATTAAGGAAGACGGCAAGGCCATCTTGTGCTACGATAACGCCAAGGTCCGGGCCCTGGGAGAAAAGACCGGCAAGACCGTAATCTCCTACGGCATCGACAGCAAGGACGCCGATTACCGGGCAGAAAATATCGAATACGGCAAAAACGGCACCACCTATGATATCCTGTATAAGAACGAAGTCATCGGCAAGGGGCAGCTCATTGTCCCCGGCCGTCATAACGTATTAAACTCCCTGGGGGCCATTGCCGCCGCCCGGGAACTGGGTATCCCCCTGGAAAGCATTCTGGCCTCCCTGGCCCATTTCAGCGGTGCCAAGCGCCGTTTTGAAACCAAGGGCAAGGTTGGCGGCGTTTGGGTAGTGGACGACTACGCCCACCATCCCACGGAAATTGCCGTGACCTTAAAGGCTGCCCGGCAGACCCAGCCGGAACGACTGGTCTGCGTGTTCCAGCCCCACCGCTATACCCGGACCCAGCTTCTCCTGGACCAGTTTGCGGTGGCCTTCAAGGACTGTGATGAGCTGATCATCACCGACATCTACGCTGCCAGCGAAGACCCCATTCCCGGCGTCAGCGGGGAAATGCTGGCCCACAAGATTGCCGAAACCACCGGACAAAAGGTCCGTTATATTTCTGGGCAGGATAAAATCGAAGAAACCCTGGAACGGGAAGTTCGGCCAGGCGACCTGGTGATTACCATGGGCGCCGGGGACATCTACCGGCTGGGGGAGCAGTTAGTGCAAGCATTAGAACGGAGTGAAGCAAATGCGTAAAGAAGACAAAGTCGCAGTGGTTATGGGCGGTCCGTCCAAAGAAAGAGAAATTTCCTTTTTGACTGGCAACGCCATTTTGGCCGCTTTGCAGGAAAAGGGCTACAACGCCGTAGCCATCGACCTGGATCCGGCTCATTTTGTAGAGCAGCTGAAGGAAAGCGGCGCCAAGGTGGTCTTTAACGCCGTTCATGGACTGTACGGGGAAGACGGCCGGCTCCAGGGCGTCCTGGAAATGCTGGGCATTCCCTATACCGGTTCCGGGGTGCTGGCCAGCGCCCTGGCCATGGACAAGGCTTATACCAAGCACCTGTTTGAAAACAACCATGTGCCCACGGCCCGCTGCCTGTACCTGAACAAGCACGATGCCGTCAGCCCCAAGGAACAGATTCTCAAGGAACTGGGCCTGCCGGTAGTGGTAAAGCCGGTGGCCCAGGGCTCCAGCATTGGTGTAGTTATCGTTAAAAGCGAGGCTGAACTGGACAGCGCCCTGGAAGAAGCCTTCTCCTACGGTGACCGGGTACTGGCCGAAGCCTTCTTTAAAGGCAAGGAAGTGGCTGCCGGCGTCATGATGGGCGAGGATGGCAAGGCCATTCCCATGCCCCTGGTGCTCATTGAGCCCCACTCCGGCTCCTACGATTTCCATTCCAAGTACACCAAGGGCGCAACCACCTATACCTGCCCGGCACCTTTTTCCGAAGAAACCACGCAGAAGCTCCAGCAGGTGGCAGTGGCTGCCTATAACGCCCTGGGTTGCCACGGGGTTGCCCGGGTGGACCTGATGCTGGCTGACGATGGCAGCTGCATTGCCCTGGAAGTCAACTCCATTCCGGGGATGACCGCTACCAGCCTGATTCCCAAGGCTGCGGCTGCCATGGGGATTTCCTTCCCCGACCTGTGTGAAAAAATTCTGCTGACGGCTCATTAAAATGAACAAGCCAAAGGTTTTTCGCCCCCGGCTTCACACCAGAAAAAGCGGTCAGGAGGAAGCCCGGGAGAAACAACGAGAGCAGGCTCCCGTCCAGGAAGAACGGGCTTTCCAGCGGCAGCTGCGGGAAGCCCGGGAGGCACGGGAAGCCCGGGAACGCTGGCAGGAAGTAGAGCAGCGGGAGCGGGAAAAGAAGGCGGAGGAGGCAAACGCGCCTCGTAGCCGGACCACCTACCATGAACGGCGCCGCAATAAGCGCAGTACTCCTCCGGAGGAAAACCTGGAGCATTTGACCACCCGGCAGAGAATCCGGAAAAGACGCCGGCTGAACAAGGTGAAGCTCTTTCTCATGCTGGGCTCCATTCTGCTGCTAGTGGCCTCCTACGTGCTGCTGCACCAGCCCTGGCTGGCCTTTGGACGGCTGGACGTCCAGGGCAACAGCCGGGTGACCCGGGAAGAAATCAACCAGTGGGGGAATGTGCCCACGCCCCTGAACATCTTTAACGTGGACAAAAAAAGCCTGGCCAAAGCGCTGCAAAACGATTACCGGGTGGAATCCTCCTCCGTGTCCTACGGCTGGCCCAACGTGCTCCGGGTAGTAATCAAGGAGCGGCAGCCGGCCCTGTACGTAGCCTGCGAAGGAGGAGAATACGCCAAGCTAGACCGTACCGGCCACGTCATCGATTTGCAGCCCGGCATTCCTGACGACAGTGCGCCCTATGTATCCGGGTGCTATGTGGGCCAGGTGCAAAAGGGCGACGTAATCAAGAACCAGGACGTGCTGGGGCTTCTGGATTTTCTCAGCAAGCTGAAGCCCGACCTGAAGAAACGGATTACGGAAATTGCCATGGACGACCAGAAAAGCATCAAGATTTTCCTAGAAGGCGGTGTTCCCATTATTATCGGAACCTACCAGAACGGGGAAGAAAAAATGGATACGTTCATTGCCATCTGCCAGGAACTGGAGTCCAAAAAAATCAAAGCAAAATATATTGATCTGACCTACGACAAACCCTACGTGAAACTGCAATAAAGAATGGGGGACTTATGTTACTAAATGGAAAACGGGAAAAGTTCTTCTTATTTTTGGTCTGCCTGATTCTGGGCACCATGATTTCCACCCAATTCCGCAGTGCAGAAAATGCCAGGCACAACACCCTGAACCAGCAGCGGGCTGAGGATTTGGCCGAAAAGCTGCAAAATACGGAAAAAGAAAACAAGGTGCTGACGGAACGGCTGGAAAAACTGGAAGCCCAGGGCTCGGGAACCGACGCGAAAGTCCTGCAAAGCCTGAAGCTCAAGGCTGGGGAAACCCAGGTGCAGGGCCCCGGGGTCCTGGTAACCCTGGACGACAGTAAGGTGACCCCCAAAAACGGGGAAAACCCCAACCTGTACATTATCCATGACGACGACCTGCTGCGGCTCTTGAACGAGCTCAGGGCCGCTGGGGCAGAAGCACTGTCCATCAACGACGAGCGGCTCCTGGACGTTTCCGAGGTGCGCTGTGCCGGTCCTACGGTATCGGTGAACAACACCCGCTTTACCCCGCCCTACGTCATCCGAGCCATTGGGGACCCCAAGACCCTGGAAGGAGCGCTCCGGATGCGGGGCGGCGTGGTGGAAACCCTGAAATTCTGGGGCATCCAGGTGGACGTAGCCCAGAAGAAGGAAATCATCATTCCGGCCTTTAAGGGCACCCGGCATTTTGAATATGCCAAAGCGGTGGAAGGAGGCAAGTCATGATTTATGCAGTGGCTGGCCTGGCTCTGGGCATCGCCATCGGCGTGTACCTGCCGGTCTTTCCCCAAGCCTACGCCAAACTGGTGGCGGTGGCCTTTATGGCCTGCCTGGACGCAGCCTTCGGCGGTTTTCGTTCCGCCAAGGAAGGCCATTACAACAACAGCATCTTCATCAGCGGCTTTTTCGCCAACGGACTTTTTGCGGTTTTTCTCTGCTACTTTGGCATGAGATTGGGCATAGACCTGTATTATGTGGCGCTTATTGCCTTTGGCCTGAGGATTTTCAACAATATTGCGATCATTCGCCGGCTCTTCATGAAAAAGTAACGGAAAAAGTTGGCGTTTTGCATGAAAAGTGCGTGAAATATTACCTGTCAGATGATATACTATACAGTATAGTGTTATTTTAGAACTACTCAATCTTAGAAAGAAAATAGATTAGGAGGACCATGGTATGATGTTTGAGGCAGATAAGGATAAGCTGGATCAGCCCCTGGAAAAAATAAAGGTTATCGGTGTAGGCGGGGGCGGCAATAACGCCGTTGATCGTATGATCGAAGCCGGGTTGCAGGGGGTGGAATTTGTTGCTGTCAACTGCGACGCTCAGGCTCTGCAAAAATCCAGTGCGCCCACCAAGATTCAAATTGGTGAAGACGAAACGAGAGGCCTGGGAGCCGGTGCCAATCCTGAAGTAGGTGAAAAATCTGCCGAGGAATCCAAGGATGTACTGGCAGAAGTTGTAAAAGGTGCAGACATGGTCTTCATTACCGCTGGCATGGGCGGCGGTACCGGTACCGGTGCTGCTCATGTAGTGGCTGAAATGGCCAAAAATGCTGGTGCCCTGACCGTGGGCGTTGTAACGAAACCCTTCTCCTTCGAAGGCCGTCGTCGTTACAATGTAGCTGAACAAGGGATTGCCAACCTGAAAGCAAAAGTAGATGCGCTGATCACCATCCCCAACGACCGTTTGCTGCAGGTTGTAGACAAGAGAACTTCCATGAAAGATGCCTTCAAACTGGCCGATGACGTACTGCGTCAGGGCGTACAGGGCATCAGTGATTTGATTTCCGTTCCTGGCCTGATCAACGTTGACTTCAACGACGTAAAAGCCGTTATGAGCAACGCTGGCAGTGCTATGATGGGTATTGGTTCTTCCAAGGGTGACGAAGGCGCTGCTGCCGCTGCAGAAGCTGCTGTAAAGAGCCCGCTGCTGGACAGCACCATCGAAGGCGCCAAGGGCGTACTGCTGAACATCACCGGCGGCCCTAACCTGTCCCTGATGGACGTGAACGAAGCCAGCAAGATTATTACCGACGTGGTAGACCAAGATGCCATCATCATCTTCGGTGCCAACATTGACGAAAGCATGGAAGACGAAATCCGGGTAACCGTGATTGCCACCGGTATTGACGAAGGCAAAGGCTCCACCTCTGCCAGACCCCAAAGCTTTGTAAAACCGGAAACCCAGCAAAGCCGTTTCACCCAAAAAGCTGAATCTGCGGCTTCTGCTAAGGTAAGCTCCTTCACTTCTCCTTCTTCGGAGATTCCACCCTGGATTCGCAACAAATAAGCAGTAGAAGGGGGTGTAAGTTATGAAATGTCCATTCTGTTCTTACGGCGACAGCCGGGTAGTCGATTCCCGTTCTATTGATAATGGGGCATCCATCAGACGCAGAAGAGAATGTCCCAAATGTGGACGGCGTTTCACCACTTACGAAAAGTATGAACAAGTTCCCCTGCTGGTCATCAAAAAGGACGGCCGCCGGGAAATGTTCGACAACAAGAAACTTCTGGCCGGATTATTGCGGGCCTTTGAAAAGAGACCCTTCTCCTATGAGCAGATCCAGTCCCTGGCTTCCCAAATCGAAGGGGAACTGCGGGCCAGCGGAGAAAACGAAATCAAGTCCACCCAGATTGGCGAAACTGTCATGAAGTATCTGGAAAAGATTGACCAGATTGCCTACGTACGGTTTGCCTCTGTTTACCGGCAGTTTGCCGATGTGAACAGCTTCATGCAGGAAATTCAAAACATGCTGAAAAAGGGCGGTCCCGATACGGACAAGAAATAATCCGCCGGCAGTGCGGACAACCTGACTGCAAAAAGGCACAGCGCTTAGCGCTGTGCCTTTTTCTCATATGCAGTTTGGAATTAGTACAGTCCGGTTTTCACGTGGGGCACATAGGGTGCCTCCAAAGCTTTGATTTCTTCTTCGTCCAGGTGGATGGACAGGGCGCTTACCGCTTCTTCCACGTGCTGTACCGTGGTGCAGCCCACAATGGGAGCTGTAATAGAGGGCTTGGACAGAAGCCAGGCCAGGGCTTCCTGGGCCATGGAGCGTCCGTGTTTTTGGGCGACGGCAGCCAGGTTATCCACCACTTTTTTATCCTGCTCCTTGGTGGCATCCCACACCAGAGGGGAGACCGTATCCACCTTGGTCCTGGGGGTTATGGTGCCCCAGGGATGGGCACAGCGGCCGCCGGCCAGGGGACTCCAGGGCACCACGGCCATTTTCCGGTCTTGGCACAGGGGCAGGATTTCCCGTTCTTCTTCCCGGTAGATTAAATTGTACTGGGGCTGCAAGGATACAAACTGGGTCCAGCCGTGCTGGGCGGCCAGGTTTTGCAGCCGTTCCAGCTGCCAGGCAAAAATGGTGGAAGCACCAAGGTACCGGGCCTTGCCGCTTTTTACCACGTCGTGGAGGGCTTCCTGGGTCTCCTCCATGGGGGTATTGGGGTCCAGCCGGTGAATCTGGTACACATCCACGTAATCCAGCCCCAGACGTTCCAGACTGTGGTCGATTTCTGCCAGAATGTTCTTCCGGGACAGGCCGCCGCCATTGGGACGGCCGGGCCGCATGGCAAAATTCACCTTGGTGGCCACCACGATTTCATCCCGGTTCAGGCCAAATTCCCGAATGTAGCGGCCGGTATTTTCTTCGCTGCTGCCCATTTGGTACACATTCGCGGTATCAAAGTAATTGATGCCCAGTTCAAGGGCCCGGTGGAACAGGGGCTTGCCGGCTTCGTAGTCCAGCGCCCAGGGAAACAAACCATTTTCCGCACCGGGCTTTCCGAAGCTCATCATACCTAGACAAATCCGGGAAACCTCCATGCCGGTATTGCCAAACTTAACGTAGTCCATAACTGATTCTCCTTTTTATAGTGCCTGCATTTTTGCAGGACTTTTTCTTTTTTGACTTGTTCCGGAGCGATGCCCCAGGTACAATAAAAGCAATAACAATCAATGAATTGACAGGGAGGGACGTGTGTGAATACCAAACAGATGGAATATATTCTGGAGCTGGCCCGAACCGGCAACTTTAACCGGGCGGCGGAAAACCTTTATATTTCCCAGCCCACCCTGACCTACCAGATTAAATTGGCAGAGCAAGAAATCCGTTTCCGGCTGTTTGACCGTTCCGGCCGAGGGGCAGCTCTGACCCCAGCCGGGGAGCAGTTTGTCACTACCTTGCAGAATGTGATGACAGAACTGCGGATTGCCGTAGAGCAGGGACAGAACTTTGCGGCCCGATTCCAGGAGAATCTCCGGCTGGTAATGCCCATCCGTTCGGCGCTGTACTTTTTGCCCCAGGCCCTGGAGCGTTTCGAACAGGAGCATCCGGGGATTTCTGTAACCCCTGGCTTTGATTGGCATCGGGGCATCGAAGCATTTCTTAAAGGCGAGTACGATATCTGCTTTGCCTACCAGGGGGATGTGCGCCATCTGCCAGATGTGCAGCTGCATCCTCTGTTTGACAGCAAGATTTATCTGGTGACCCGGCAGGATGACCCACTGGCCCAAAAAACGCGAATTACGGAGCAGGACCTGGCAGATCGGACCCTGATGGTGGGCGGCCCTTCCCAGGACCCCCTGCGTCAGGTCCAGCGCCGGGTGGTGGAGCATACCGGCTGCCAATATTTCAACAGTGAAAGCCACGACATGTCCCTGACCTATGTGGCCTCCCAGCGGGGAATCGTGCTGTCCCCAGGGTTTCTCAACGACCATACTGGGGCCTTTGCCTGGATACCCTTTGACTGTCCGGAAACCCTGCCCTGCGTGCTGTGTACCCACAAGGAGGACCGCCGCACCAGTGTCTGGCAGTTTGTTGCCCTGCTCCAGGAGCTGTACGCCGGGCAGCCGGATTTTCCCTGCTAAGCCTGTTTTAGGCCGCAGGCCCTGGCCCAGTCCAGCAGCTGCTTTTCTGAAGCATCTACGGCGGCTCCCTGAATAGCCAGGCTCTGGCCCAGACGGGCGCCCTTGCAGGCCTTTAGCAGATCCTTTGCGGCGTGGCCCAGGCCAGAGCCCTCGTGGGTCAGCAGGGGATAAATGGTTTTTCCGGTAAAGTCCAGCATTTCCACCTGGGTAAAGATTGCCATAGGGTAGGTGCCCCACCAGCAGGGCCCCGCAATTACCACCTTGTCGTAGGCGGAAATATCCGTCAGGGGCTGTAAAATCGCCGGCCGGGCGCCAGTGTGCAGCTCCTCCAGGGCCTGTTGGGTGCAGGTGTGATAATCCGTACTGTAGGGTTTCACCGTTTCCACCTGAAAGGTGTCGGCGCCGGTGGCCTTTGCCAGGTATTGGATGGCCTTTTTGGTCTGCCCAACCGGCAGGGAAACAATCCGGCCGTTCACGTAGTTTTCCCCTGACCGGGAATAGTAGAGAAGCAAGGTTTTACTCATAGGAATCATCCTTTCTTGGAACCGGCTAAGGGGCCGGGAATGGTTGGTTGTTTTTTGGATTACTTGTATTGTAGGCTAGTAGATACTTATAAATCAAATTGAAATATTGGATAATCAATTTAAAAATTTAATCGTAGTGCGGAAAATCATTTCTGCTGCACTGTCTAAGGAGGATATTATGCTGCTTCAGTTTTCCAAATCCGAGGAACGGGTTTTTTCAGCTATGAATGGGGGTACAGGAGAAGTGGCTGCCCAGCTATTGCCCTATCCGGGCGGCAAGGTCATTGCCTCCCGGCTGCTGCCGGGAGCGTCCATTGGGCTCCACCGCCACGAAACCAGTACGGATATCAACTTTGTCCTGTCCGGCACGGGCACCGCCCTGTGTGATGGAGTGGAGGAGCCCCTGACTCCGGGCTGCTGCCATATCTGCCCTAAGGGTTCTTCCCACAGCCTGACCAATACAGGGAGCCAGGACCTGGTGCTGCTGACAGTTGTTGTAGAAGGGTAAGAGAAGTACAGCCTGTATAGGCGCACCCGGTCATGCCCCTGCCAATTGAACCCCACGGCCTACCTCCCAAAGTACCCGGTTTTTCTTTTTCTTTCTTTTATATTGTTATGATATAATATACATAATAGGAAGTTGTCCTTGTTTTTTGTAAAGCGAGGTGATGGGTATGGGGAAGTTGTTCCGGGCTTTGGCGAGCTTCGTGTTTGTTCTAGGACTCATTGGCGGGGCTTTGATGGACCTCCTTTGTCTGCTGCCGCTGCTGCTTTTGGCGCTGGGGGTTGAATTAGTGGCGATGTATATTCTCGCCTCGATTTTTGTGTCTCCCGAGCATGCTGGGACAGTGGCCGTCGTCCTTACGGTACTCATGGTGGTTTTTGCACTCATCTACGCCTGGGCGGAGGACCATCAAGACCAGTTGTTTTGATAGCTGCTGTTGTTCCAACAGGTGCACTCTAAAACAAAACACCCCTGAAGAAATGCCAGGCATTTCTTCAGGGGTGTTTTGTTTTATTTTAACTTTGCGGTTCAAATTTTTCAAAAGCCTGGTTGGCTTCCAGCCAGTTCTTGGCCAGGGGCAGCAGCCGGCGGCCATTGTCCGTTAGATCCGCCCGGCGGATTCCCTTGCTGCGCAGCACCAGTTCTGCACCCACCTGCCGTTCCAGGGCTTTCAGCCGATAGCTCACCGTGGCTTGGGATACGTATAAAAGCTTGGAGGCCTTGCTGATATTCCGTACGGTTGCTACAGTCAAAAACGTTTCTACCAATTCCTTATCCATAAGGTGCGCCTCCTAGTATACTTTGTACCCGGTGGGAAGGAAGCCTTCTCCTGGCCCCAGATCAGCAACTGGAGATGCTTTGTGTGATTTGAACAGGACCAGGAAGTGCGCTTCATTCTTAAAACAGAGGGTAAAATGGATTTCAATTCCCCCTAATTTGGGGGATTGGGAACTATTATAGCGAAACGGCAATTTTTCTGCAAAAGACTGTAGGAATCAACAGCTTTCTTTAGAAATAATGTTAGTATAATGCGTACAGATAGCAGTGCTTATTGCCTGGCAGCAGGGGGCGTGAAGCGGCTATTTTGGGTTGGAAACGATTTGTTGTTTATCATTTGATGCGGAAGAGAAGGAAGAAATTTGGTATACCTATAGTGAAGCCTGGGGCAGGGTTTCCCCGGAGCAGAGCTGCATCAGGCGCTCCGGCTCCAGGATGGTGATGGTCTTTCGTTTGGTTTCGATAATGCCCAGGTGGCGCAGCTGGGTCAGCCCCCGGCTCACGTTGATCAGGCTGACGCCCAGGGTATCCGCCAGTTCTTCCTGGGTCAGGTCCTGGAGCATATTCCGCCGGCCCACTTCGCTGAGCTTTAGCAGGTACAGCAGGTTGCACAGCCGGACAAAGGAGCTGTTGTATTCCTGGTGGGCGCCATCGTAGATTAACAGGTTGGTGTAGGAGGAGAACCAGTCGATGACCCGGCGCACCAGGGCCGGATTGGCTTCAAACAGCTGGGCGAACTGGGCCTGGGTAAATTCGTAGGCCTGGACATGGGTCATGGCCCGGCTCAGCAGGGATTCTTCAATCTTGTAGTGCAGGTAATGGAAGCCAGGGAAAATAGTTCCCCCTGCATGAAAGGAGAGAATCTTCCGGTGGCCGTTTTCGTGGATCAGGTAGTTTTCCACTACGCCGCTTCTGATGTAGTGAATCCGGTCAAAGGGTTCGCCCGGTTCCCACAGGTAGTCCCCTTTGCGAAAGGAAACATCCTTGTGGGGCGCTGCGGCAAAATACCCTTCCAGGCTGCGAAAGTCATCAGCAAAAATGTATTTGGGAGTCCATTCCATCGTTGTTCACCTCAGTATATACTGAGATTTATTTTACCATTTTTGGAGGCGAAAAAATGAACGAAATTTTGGCGTGCATCAAACAGCGCCGGAGCATCCGGAAATTTAAACCGGACCTGATTCCCTGCGAGGACATGGATGCCATCATCGAGGCCGGCCTGTACGCCGCCAGCGGCATGGGCAAGCAGGCCACCAAGATTATTGCGGTCACCAATAAAAAGGTCCGGGATGAACTTAGCGACCTGAACCGGCAAATCGGAGGCTGGAAGCCGGGCTTTGATCCTTTCTACGGAGCCCCGGTGGTGCTTATTGTCCTGGGGGACAAAAGCTGGGTGAACCATGTGTACGACGGCAGCTTGGTAATGGGCAACCTGATGCTGGCTGCCCAGGCCCTGGGCATTGGCAGCTGCTGGATTCACCGGGCCAAGGAAGAATTTGAACTGCCCTACGGCCAGGAGCTTCTGCAAAAACTGGGTATCCAGGGGGAATGGGAAGGCATCGGCCACTGCGTGCTGGGCTATCCGGAAGGCCCCTTGCCTGAGGCCCCGGCCCGGAAACCGGACCGGGTGTATTATATTGAATAGGAGGCATTACGCATGAAGGTACTGGTGATTACCGGCAGCCCTCATCGGCAGGGCTGCTCGAATTGTCTGGCTGAGCAGGCCATGGCCGGCGCTCAGGCAGCAGGGCACAGCCTGGAACGGGTGGATGCGGCTTTTGCCAATATACATCCCTGTATTGGCTGCAATCATTGCGAAAGCGGCAAGCATCCCTGCATCTACCAAGATGATATGACGGCGATTTATCCCAAAATTGAAAGGGCGGAGGCTCTGATTTATGCTACACCCTTATATTACCATGCTGCATCGGCCCAGTTTCTTACCCTTATCGACCGTTACCATGGCATTGATGCCCATATTCGCGGAACCCACAAAAAATGCATTCTTCTGGTAACCGGTTCCAATCCGGACCCTTCCTATATGGATGGTATGCGTATCTGGTTCCAGACGGATATGCGCTATTTGGGGTGGCAGGCTGCCGGCGCTGTCTATGCCCACGGCTGCACAACTGCGGCCCAGCTGAAGGAAACGGCTTTTGCCCAGGAAGCCTATCGGTTAGGTTATACTTTATAAAAACGTTTTTTAGGGAAGCACAACGCAAGAGGAGGAATTTTCCATGCAGTACAAAGTAAAAGTCACGGTAATCGACAAGAAGCTGTACCCGGAGCTTCAGGAGGCCTATTGCGCAGACCCCCAGTCCGGGGCTTGTCCCTGCTACAATGTGGGGGATACCTTCGTATTTGAGCGATATGGCCTACAGGACGATTTCTGGCATATGGGGCTGAATACCTTGAAGGAAACCCAAGGAACGGCAGCCGGGGTGGCCGGCGGTCCGGCTATGCCCCATTGCTCCGAGGCTTGGGATGCCATCAGCCGGTACATCTACACCGGCCTGCAAGGGGGCTCCATTATGCGGGGCTGGATGCGGGACGAGCACCAGATGATTGCCTGCTGCTCCGATGGCACCCGTCCGGTTATCTTTAAAATCGAGCGTTTGGACTACAAGCTGGTGAAGCTGCCCCAGGGGGACCTGACAAAGGCAGCGGCTGCCCTGGGAAGCGTGCCCGGGGTACAGCAAGCCACGGTGCGGGAAGACCTGGGAGCCGTGGAAGTGTATATGGACCGGAACCAGGAAGTGGGCGATGAAGCCCTGCGTCAGGCTCTGGAGGGCAGATCCGTTACCATTGAATAACCTGCAAAAGAAAAACGACCTATTCTGCACTTGGCAGAACAGGCCGTTTTTCTTTTTGGCGGACAATTTAGCACTGCTTTTTTTAGTGGCGATTTCCCCGATTTTGCACCTTGAAAGTACTCCGTCAGTCCCTGCACTTGGCAGAACAGGCCGTTTTTCCTTCTGGTGGACAATTTAGCACTACTTTCTTTTTGGCGTTTCCCCCGATTCCGCACCCTGGAAGTACTCCGTCAGTTCCTTCAGGAGAATCTTCAGGGCGTAGGACTGGGTTTTGTGTTTTTTGGTCAGGCAGCAGATTTCACTGTCAAAATGGGGAATCTGCACCAGGGTAATGGGGGGCTGTTCCTTTTGCAGGGCCTGGTATTCCCGGTTCATCTGGGCGGCAAACTGGGCAAAGGAGAAGGAATAGCCTAGCCCCCGCAGGGTCAGCTTGGTGACGGTTTCCAGGTCGTGGATGGAGTACAGGGGCCGGGGGTTGATGCCCAGCTGATAAAAGAAGGAATCCCCGTTGTTTTTGATGGCCGAATGGATCATCTGGAGAAAGGGTTCCTGGACCAACAGGTCCATAAGCCGGCCCGGGTCCAGCTGCTCCACGGACAGTACGGCGGGCTTTTTGCCGGCGAGCTGCGGGAAGTAGCCTGTGAGCAGCTTTTGGGGCAGCAATAGGCAGAAGGGGTCCCGGTACAGCAGCTGCCGCTCTATATGGCTGGCGGCCGTCCGGGAGGTGGCTACCAGCACATCCAGGGTATCGTCCTGGAGCTGTTCTTCCAGCTGCCGGTAGCCGTCCACCAGGAGGGTCAGGTCAATATGGGGATACTTCTGGTAGAACTGGGGCAGAAAGTCCGGGAGAATCAGCCGGGAGCGGATAGGGGTGATGCCCAGGGTAATATGCCCCCGCAGGTTCTGGGCCACCTCATCCAGGGTATCGGTCAGCTTGTTTTCCAGGGCCAGCATTTCCCGGGCGTAGGTGACCATGCAGTGACCTGCATCTGTCAGCTGGAGATGGGGACCCCGGAGGAAAAACTGGGTATGGTATTCCTTTTCCAGCCGCTGGATGGCCGAGCTCAAGGTCTGCTGGGAAATAAACAGCTTTTTGGCGGCCTGGGTCATGTTCCGTTCTTCCGCCGTGGTCAAAAAATAAAGCAAACTCCGCTGGTTCATGGGTCCTCCTATCCACAGAATTTTATCTGTGATAATTGACTATAATTAACTGTTTTACACTGTAGCTTGCAAACAGTATACTAAATATATAGAAAAATCGCAAGACTTTCCACAAGAAGGAGCAGAACCATGGAATTACAAGAAAAGAATGGACAGGTAGGGTTTCGCTACCGGACTTGCAGCGGCACGTGCAGCAGCAAGGCACTGAAGGCCCTGGAACCCTACGGAGTATGCAATCTGGCAGACGGCACCCACGGTTTTTATGTGCTGACCCCGGCCATCCACAGCCTGGGGGTGTATCGGAAGGTCATTGGACCCGCAGTGACGGTGGAAATTCCCCCGGGAGATAACCTGATGGTCCACAAGGCCATGGCCCTGATTCAGCCGGGAGCGGTGCTGGTCATCAAGATTACCGGCGAGGGCTGTGCGTCCGCCTGCGGCGGCATTATGCTCCGGCGGATGCAGCGGCTGGGCATTCAGGCCGTCATTGTGGACGGCTACGTAAGAGACCTGGACGAGCTGCTGCAAACGGATATGCCGGTATTTGCCCGGGGGCTGATGCCTGCCGGCTGCAAAAAGAACGGCCTGGGGCAGATCAATTACCCCATTGCCTGCGGGGGCGTGGTTGTCCGGCCCGGGGATATCATCGTAGCAGACCGGGACGGAGTGATTTGCCTGCCGGAAGAAGATGTGCAGGAAGTGGCCCAACGGGCCGCCGAGAAGCTCCAAAAGGAAGCCCAGGCCCTGAAGAACATCGCAGAAGGACACCTGGTTATGGAGAACGTGGACGAAATCCTGGCCCAGCGGGGATTAAAACAGCTGGGAGGCAAGGAGGGGTAAGCATGGGCGTACTGGCGAACATAAAACAAGGAAAACCTTCTTTTGGCCTGAACCTGGCCCTGACGGACCCGGTGGTGCTGGAATATGCCAAGCTGGCCGGTTACGATTTTGTCCGGCTGGACTGTGAGCATATCCTCTACGACTACAGCACCCTTGGAGAAATGCTCCGGCTGGGCAGAGCCTTGAATATTGACGTGCAGCTGCGGCTGGCGGACCCGGCACAGGCGGGGCCTCTGCTGGATATGGGGGCCACAGCCCTGATGTTTCCCCATGTGAGCAGTGCCCTGGAGGCCAAACGGATTGTGGAGCTGACCAAGTTCCCACCCTTGGGGGACCGGGGCCTTACCGGGGCCAGCCGGGTGGTACAGCTCAGCGGGCTTACCACCAGCGCCTACCAGGCCCAGGCCAACACCAAGGTGTACAATATCATCCAAATTGAAAGCAAGGAAGCCCTGGAACGGATCGACGAAATCCTGTCCGTGCCGGGTATTGATTTGGTGGCCACCGGCCGCAACGACCTGTCCCAGTCCCTGGGGGTACCGGGGCAGAAGAACCATCCCAAGGTTTTGGACGCAGAAAACACCATCATCCGCAAGACCTTGGACTACGGCAAGACGCCCACCATTTTGTGCAAAAGCCAGAAGCGGTATGCAGAACTGCTGGAGCAGGGCGTGCGCTGCTTTTCCGTAGGCAGGGATGACAGCCTGCTGAAAACCGCCCTGGAAACCCAACTGCAAAAATTCACGCAGCCCTGTCAGGAATAACGGAGGAATCAATTATGGAAATTGGGATTGGCATCTGGGCCTTCTTGGCCTACATTGGATTTATCCTTATTTGGAACCTGGTGGTGAAACGGAAATTGGCGGAAGCCATGATGATTTCCTGGATCATCGTCTGCCTGCTCCACGGCCTGGACAAGGCACCGGCGGCCCTTTGGAGTTCCTTCCTGAGAGGCACCCGTACGTCTTCCTGTCTGTCGCCTATTTTGTTTGTAGGCATGGCAGCCCTGATGGAAGAAACCAATATCATCGGCCGGCTTATTGATATTTTGAACTCCCTGATTGGACGCCTGCGGGGCGGCCCGGCGTACATTTCCGTACTGGCCAGCGCCCTCATGGGGCTGATTTCCGGCTCCACCGCAGCCAACGCCGCCACCGTAGGGAGCATTACCATTCCCTGGATGATGGAAACCGGCTGGAGCGCCGACATGGCCGCCATCATGAACTCCGGCAATGCTGGCCTGGGGGTATCCCTGCCGCCCAGCACGTCCATGTTCCTGATGCTGGGCTTTGCAGATGTGGCGGCCTATACCACCACCGGGGACGTGTACATTGCCGTTCTCTGCACCGGCCTTTACGGGGTGCTGTACCGGCTGCTGTTGACCTCGTACTTCATCCGCCGGTACCACATTGAAGCCCTGAAAGAAGAAGACGTGCCCAACTTCTGGACCACCATCAAGGAAAAATGGGGCTCCCTGATTATCTTCGTAGGGGTTATGATTCCCCTGCTGCTGACCACCGGCCCCATTTCCCAAATGCTGCGGCACAGCCATTTTGGCGCCAAGGGCGTCAAAGCCATCGACATCATCATCTGGGTGCCGGTGCTGATCATCCTGGGGGTGCTGTTTGAAGGCAGAAAACACCTGCCCCACGACGCCGCCGGCTGGAAGGGCTTCTTTAAGCCCCTGGCCAAAAAGTTTTTCAACGTGGCCCCCATTATCATGTTCGCCATGTGCGGCTCCGAAGCCCTGAGCTCCATCGGCTTCGGCCACGACGTATCCGTTTTCATGAACGCTTTGGGCCTGAGCAAGGTACTGACCATTCTCCTGCTGGTAGTGGTGGTAGAATGCGTGGTAGGCCCCCTGAATGCCTCCGCCGCTACCATGGCTCTGGGCCCCATGTGCTTCCTGTGCCTGAAGGATGCAGGCGTAGCCCCGGCCACCGCCGTAGCCGTCTTCCTGATGCTGGTGTCCAACCAGGGCGCCATTCCTCCCAGCTCCTCGGCCATCTACATTTCCTGCGGCATTTCCGGCAGTGACGTCACCCGGACCTTCAGCAAGCTCATGTGTAACTACGCCATACCCATTGCCTGCATCGCTGCCCTGATCGCCCTGGGCATTCTGCCCGTTATCAGTTAGGAGGCTGCCATGAAAACCTTGAACCCGCTTTTACTCACCATATTTTATATCTTCCTGGCCCTGACCTTCGGCTGCGCCATCTTCATCGTAATGGGCCAAGCCGTGGCCATCGTTACCAGTAACCCTGGCCTGGCCGTCTGGTGCAAAAAACTCATTGCCTTGAACGCCCGCTTCGGTGCCGGCCTGTCCATTACTACCCTGATTATGGGGTATCTGAACGGCTGGATGAAGGGGAAGAAGGAAGGGTAAGGGAAAAAAGTAAATAGCAAGGACCTGTGGAAAAGAGGTAATCCTCTTCGCCACAGGTCCTTTTTTGTGTAGCGCATTACCGATGATGCAGCAAAAATTACCGATGGTTTGTCGGCAGCAGGATTCGGGAACATTACGGTTAAGTAGGATAGAAGTATTCCTGTCAAAGGAGGTGAATTCATGCAAAAATTTCGCTGGAAAACCTTGAACCAGGAAGGGCAGACGATAACCGGAGAAATGTATGCCGGCAGCCAGGCAGAAGCAGGGCAGAAATTGCTTTTGACCTATCCCTATGTACTGGAACTGAAGCCCGTTTTCCAATGGAAACTGGGGTTGGGCAGGCGGAGAAACCTTACCGACCTGGAACGGGAAACCCTGTACAGGCAATTGGCCATCCTTCTGGAAGGGGGTATTCCAATTCTGAGAGCGGTCCACGTACTGGGCCTGGGCAAAAGCCAGAAACTCCAGGATTTGTGCCAGGCCCTGGAACAGGATCTTCAGGCGGGCTTTTCCCTTTCCCAGACTTTGCAGAAACATTGGCAGCAGGCGGGAAGCTTGGCACCCAAGTTGGTGGCAGCGGGGGAAGAAAGTGGCAAGGTGCCGGAAACGCTTCAGGGTTTGGCAGATTTCTATGGGGAACAGCGGGAAAACAAGAAAGCGGTGATTCAGGCCTGTATGTATCCAGGACTGGTTTTTCTGCTTTCCTTATGCATTGCCCTGTATTTTGCCTGGGCTATATTGCCCATTTTTATGGACGTGTACCAGCTGATGCGGCTGGAACCAACACCGCTTCTTGTGGGAGTCCTGAACCTGCGGAATCTGGCGGCAGAGTATCCTCCCCTGGTTTTCCTCTTTCTAGCAGGACTGGGCTGGTGCGGCACCCAATTGCTGCAGGGAAAAGGCGGTTTTTGGCACAAACTGCCCATTTTGGCTTCCCTCTACCATGATCTGTGGGAAGTTCGCTACAGCCGGCTGCTTTCCCTGCTTTTGGCTAGCGGCTTGACGTTGGATAAGGCCCTTACCGCCGCAGGAGCTATCCTGCCGGAGGAGAAACTGCGCACTGTAAGCCGACAGCTGGAGCAGGAGGTCATTGCAGGTATGTCCCTTCATGGTGCCAGCGAAAATCATCCCCAATTTTTTGGGTCGTTGACCCGGGAATTTATTGCCATTGGGGAAGAAAGCGGCAAATTGCCGGAAATGCTGGGAGAGGCGGCAGCCCTTATGGAAAAAGAACTGCGGAGCCGGCTGAAGAACCTGAAGACATTGCTGGAACCCTGCTTGCTACTGCTGCTTGCAGGGGGGAGTGCCGCACTTTTGTATCTTGTACTGTCCCCCATGTACACCATTATGAATCGCTTGCCCGCTCAATTTTGAAAGGAGATTAAGAAACTTATGCTGCAGAACCAATTCGATTCCAAAGAAACCCAAAATTTTCAACAGACTACACTTGTAAATACACCCAAAAAGAAAAGAAAGAAATCTCCCGGTTTCACCCTGATTGAAGTCATTGCTGTAATGGCCATTATCGGGGTCATGGCGGCTGCCCTGATGCCCAGTGTAGAATCTGCCATGAACAAGTCCAAGGATACCCAGTTGGTGAGCAATCTGTCGCTGCTGGACAGCGGCGCCAAAATCTACACCATTGAGAACGGCAAGGCTCCCACTAGCCTTCAGGAATTGGTGGATAAAAAATATGTGCCCGACAAGAACTATGAAGGAATAACGTATTCCGCAGGTACAGAAGGTGGCAGTGCTTCCTTTACGGGCACGTTAAGCAGCGGGGAAAAGGTCAGCAGTACGGACCTGGGCCTGCGTACCCCCAGTGGCAATTCCCTATGAGCTGCGGTGCCCGGAAAAGCCCGGGCTTTGTGATGCTGGACCTGCTTTTGGGGCTAAGCCTGTACCTTACCCTGGCCTTTTTCTGCCTGCCTCTGTTTTCCAGCATCAGTGAATTGAGTAAGGCTGTCAAACTGAACTTGGCTTCTCAAGCTATGAGTACCTTTGCCTCTACTGCCCAGCAAAAGGTCATGTACCAGCACGAGGGAATTCTCTGGCTAAAGCGGAATTGGCAGAACCCGAAGGAGCTTCAAATTGGCCAGCAGTACCAGGTCCAGCGGCAGATTTCCATGGCAGAATTGGGGCTGGGAGACTTCGAAGCCAAGTCCTTTAACACGAGCTTTATCCGCAGCGGCAATGCCACTGGCTATATACATGTTGCCCACCGGACGGACCCGGGGTACAGCCGGATGCTGATTTTTCAGCCTGTAACAGGACGGATGGTTTATGCAGATCCATGAAAAAGCCGCAGGCTTTATCCTTTTGGATGTATTGTGGGCTACTGTGCTGGCAGGGCTTTTGGCTGTGCTGGGCCTGGAAACCTGGGCGGTAACTGCCAAAATGCTGGAGCGGTATCAGCGTCTCCAGGCGGCTGCCCGTTTGGCCCGGGAAGCGGTCTGGAATGTGGAAGACGGACTGCCGGTTCCGGCAGAACGGGAGGGCCTGACGCTGCAGGTGACCCAGCGCGCAATGGCGGGTTTTGACCAGCCCCAGGTGCTGTATCAGATTGACGTGCTGGAGCAGGACGGAAGGAGGTACTTCACCTATTATGCGTTTGGGAAAAAGTAGGGGCAGTCTCCTTTTGGAAAGCTATATTGCCCTGGGATTTTTTATGCTTATTACGGCGGGAATTCTTCAATTTGGCGGCCGGCTGGTGCAGCTGTTTGCTGCTCAATACGGTCAGTGGGAACTGGAACGGGCAGCCCAGGACCTGGAAGCACGAGTGGGTAGCCATTTAGAGTTTGCTGTGGACCGGGTGGAAATCCACCCTTCCTTGACTGGCTCTAGAAATGGGATTGCTACGTATGGCCATTTGCAGCCCCTGAAACGCAGCTATTACCTGAACCACCCCATGAAGAATCCCCAACAGCAGCTGCTGTATATGGCCTCCTGGGTGAATTCCACCCGGCCGGGGGCGAATCCGCTCTTGGCTCCTCAGCTGGAAATAGAAGACCTGAAGGTGGAAAAGACGGGGCCTAACCGGCTGCGGTGGCGTCTGTTGCTCAGCTATCCTGCCACCGGGCAGAAAAAGCAGGTGGAGGAGGTCTTTCGCTATGGCAATTACTAATGGAAAAAGTACCGGCATGGTGTCCCTGCTGTTCCTGTATCTGTTTGCGGCCTTTGCCGGCATTCTGTATGCCCTAAAGCAGGTTACCTTCCAGGAGGTGGATGCCCTGGTCTACCGGGAGCAAAGCCGGCAGTGGGCGGAGTTGCTCAGCAGTTTCTGCCGCAGCAGGAATGGACTTCCTCTGAATCGGGAGAACAGCATTAAGGAACTGCCGCCTATGGGGTTTCCGGGGTCTCCGGACCAATTCCAAATCCGGGTAAAAACCTGGCAGAGGGGCGTGCAGCTGCGTATGGAATATGCTAGCCTGCACCGGCTCAACCGGGGCCTTCTGATGGATGGAGCCCGGTATGAAATCCGGCCGGTGGGGAAAAACCTGGAGGTGGAGTATCCTGTGGGCCAGATTCGGGACAAAAATTCCGGGCTGGGTCTTTTGGGAATGTCCGCAGTGGATTTTGCCCACGCCATTACCAGTCCTATGCCGCCCCAGGCTAGGCTGGAACAGCCGCTGGAACCCTATCTGTACCAAACGCCCAGCCGTAAGCCCATTACGTATACCAAGGCGGTGCTGCGGGGCAGCGGGGTGCTGGTACCCCAGGGAGCTCTGACCTTTAGCAACGGCTTTCGGGTGGAAGGGGATTTTCGGATCTATTGCGGCGGCTCTCTGACTCTGGGTGAAGGAGTCTATATGGACAAGGTGCTGCTGTATTCGGCCGGGGCCATGAAAATCGGAAAAAATTCACATATCAATGGTATAATAGTCTCCGACGGCATTGTGGAGCTGGGGGAAAACGTCACCTACACGGAGGACCGCAGTGTTTTGCAGCCGTTTCTCACGAGATATTTATTATAACAGGAGGATTTTCATGAAAAAACTGTTGACGCTGTTTGCTGCTTTCTTATTCTGTCTGCCGGAAACGGTGCTGGCTTTTGGGCACACCACGGTGCTCCAGGAGCATTATGCCGACGGCAATGCAGAGGGCGTGGTTCCCTATGTGGACGGCCTGAAGGAGCAATATCTGGAAAACAATCTGAATCATGTGATCAAGGAAAAGGCCAATGCCCTGGGCAAGGAGGCCGGGGGCAAGGCGGTGCTGTCCTACCAGATTACGGTGAACCGGCCTACGCTGTTTAGTGTAATCCTGAAGGCGGAAGGGGACAAGACGGTCTACGACGGCCTGAATCTGGACACCACCAGCGGCAAGGAGGTGGAACCTCGGGATCTGCTCTATACCAATACGGCGGAGTATACGGAAAAGCTCCTGGGCAAGGATTTTGTCTTTGGGGAAAACGGGATTCTGCTGCCGGCGGCTCCGGGGGGCGCGTATACCACCAGTGTACCCTATGCGTCCCTGGTAAAATCCATCAATGTGGCGGAGGGGGCCCGGCTCCTGACCAGCTATAAGCTGACCCAGGACGCTGCGGACAAGACCCTGGTACTGCACCCGGGGGAATTGGTGGCGCTGTACCTGGATGCCAATCCTACCACGGGCAATACCTGGCAGCTCCTTGACCAAAGCAGCCAGGGGGGCTTTGCCAATCTGGGCCATTCCTTCTACCTGCCCATGGTGAACGAATCCGGCCAAAATGGTTCTCCCGGCAGCACAATTTTGTTCCTGAGCTTTACCCAGGCCGGGGACTACAAGATAAAGGCTGAGTATGCCAAAACGTTAAACCTGCCGTTGAAAGATATTGTATTCAATTTTAAGGTAATTTAAGAGCAATATAAGCAAAAGCTGTCCAGCCAATTGAAAATAGTTTACCAAGGCGCGTCTGCGGACGCGTCTTTTTGTATAAGGGGGATATTTCAGCATTGAACTTAATAAAAATACAAGAAACGGGGAAATATGTCCCAAACCGGGGTAAAATGAAAGATTCTGAAAAAATGAACTTCGTCAACCGTAATTGACAAAGGCACAGTTATAGGATAAAATTATACACATATTAATATATTTAATATTAAAATAACATGAAACTGTTGAATATCTGAAAATTCAGTGCTATACTAATGTTGTCGCTAAGAGATATAGCGAAGCATATTCGAAAATAAGCGTACATTAATTAAACGAAATCCATAGCCTACTGGGGTGACTGAATCCAAGGCTTACGGGGAGAAGCCTCCAGGGGATCCATGGACTCAGATTGAGGGAGGAATGATTTTATGACAAAAGCAGATATCCAAGAAACCTACGGTTTGTTTATTAACGGCGAATTTGTTCCTGCGTCCGACGGCGCTACTTTTGATGCCCATAACCCGGCCAACGGGGAGCATTTGGCTTACTTTGCCGAAGCTACCAAAGAAGACGTGGACAAGGCCGTCAAGGCTGCCAGAGCTGCCCTGCCTGCCTGGGGCAGAACTTCCCCCATTGAACGGCAGAACGTGCTGCTGAAGATTGCTGATATTATCGATGCCAACCTGGACCATCTGGCCCTGGTAGAAACCCTGGATAACGGCAAACCCATTCGGGAAACCAAGGCTGCCGATATTCCTCTGGGCTCCGACCACTTCCGGTATTTCGCCGGCTGCCTGAGAGCCTGGGAAGGTTCCGCCAATATGCTGGATGACAACACCATGTCCCTGATTCTCCACGAACCGGTAGGCGTGGTAGGCCAGGTCATTCCCTGGAACTTCCCGTTCACCATGGCCTGCTGGAAATTGGCTCCTGCCCTGGCCGCTGGTGACACGGTGGTCATCAAACCGTCCTCCCATACCTCTCTATCCCTGATGGAACTGGTACGGCTGATCAAGGACGTAGTACCCAAAGGCGTTATCAACGTTATCACCGGCAAGGGTTCCAAATCCGGCCAATGGATTCTGGACCACCCGGATCTGGACAAACTGGCCTTCACCGGTTCTACCGAAGTGGGCCGGGGCGTATACCAGGCTGCCTGCGACAAATTGATTCCGGCTACCCTGGAATTGGGCGGCAAATCCGCCAACATCGTCTTTGATGATGCGGATATGACCCAAGCCATTGACGGCGCCTGCAAGGGCATTCTGTTCAACCAAGGCCAGGTTTGCTGCGCTGGTTCCCGGCTGTTTGTACAGGAAGGCATTTTCGATGAATTCCTGAAACATTTGAAAGCCACCTTCGAAGCGGTGAAGATTGGCGATCCTACGGATCCTACCACCCAATTGGGTGCCCAAATCTATAAAGCCCAGCAGGATAAGGTCCTGAACTACGTGAAATTGGGCGTAGAAGAAGGCTGCCAGCTGATTACCGGCGGTGAAAAATACACCGAAAACGGCTGCGATAAGGGCTTCTTCATGAAACCCACCATCCTGGTGGCCAACTCCAACGCTGACCGGGTATGCCAGGAAGAAATCTTTGGACCTGTGGTTGTGGTACAAAAATTCAAGACCGTGGACGAAGTTATCAAACTGGCCAACGACAGCGATTATGGCCTGGGCGGCGCCGTATTCAGCAGCAACATCAATACGGCTTTGAAAGTAGCCCGCAGCGTACGCACCGGCCGTATGTGGGTCAACACCTACAATGACCTGCCTGCCGGCGCTCCCTTCGGCGGCTACAAACTGTCCGGTATCGGCAGAGAAACCCATAAGGTGATTTTGAACCACTACAGCCAGATCAAGAACATCCTGATCAACCTGCGGCCTGGCCCCAGCGGGATGTATGATGTGAAATAAAAGCCTTTAACAAACTGGTAAAGAACCCCATAAGAGCAGCACAGCCGTCCTTGGTTGTGCTGCCCCTTTTGTTTTGGGACAGGAACTGCTTCTCCGCCTTTAGATTGACACTGGCCTGTGGAAAGTTTATAATTTTTGTAGCAGGTCATGTAACTGACGGAAGTGGGTAAACCACAGGGAGCATGGCCCAAGACCGCCGACCGTCTGGGCAGAAAAGCTGACCCGGGATAGGTCGGTTTTTTCGTAAAAAAGGAGGAAAAGCATCTATGAAAGAATTGAAATTAAAGTACGGCTGCAACCCCAATCAGATTCCTGCCAGAATCTATATGGCTGGCGGTGAAGATCTGCCGATTACGGTGTTAAACGGCAACCCTGGCTATATCAACTTCCTGGATGCCTTCAACAGCTGGCAGCTGGTGCGGGAACTGAAAAAGGCCACGGGCCTGCCTTCTGCCGCTTCCTTTAAGCATGTGAGCCCGGCCGGTGCGGCTGTGGCCAGCCCGCTGAACGCAACCATGGAAAAGGTGTATGGGGTGGAGGGTTTGGAGCTGTCGCCTTTGGCTTCGGCCTATGTGCGGGCCAGAGGTGCTGACCGCATGTCCTCCTTTGGGGATTTTGTGGCGCTGTCCGACGTGTGCGACGTGGCTACGGCACGGGTGCTGAAGCACGAAGTGTCCGACGGGGTCATTGCCCCGGGCTACGAACCGGAAGCCCTGGAAATCCTGAAAAGCAAGAAAAAGGGCCGCTACAATGTAATTGAAATCGACCCGGATTATGAACCGGAAGAACTGGAAACCAAGCAGGTGTTTGGTATTACCTTTGAACAAAAACGCAACAATGACCAGATTACGGAAGCGCTGCTGCAAAACCGGCCGACCAAGAACAAGGAACTGCCGGAGGAAGCGGTCCGGGATCTGCTGATTGCCATGATTGCCCTGAAATACACCCAGTCCAACTCTGTGTGCTACGTCAAAGACGGCCAGACCATCGGCGTAGGCGCCGGCCAGCAGTCCCGGGTACACTGCACCCGGCTGGCAGGGGACAAGGCCGACAAATGGTGGCTGCGCCAAAGCCCCAAGGTCCTGGCGCTGCCCTTCAAACCGGGCCTCAGCCGTCCGGAAACGGACAACACCATTGACGTCTACACCTCTGACGAAGCGGAAGACGTGCTGGCCGACGGCAAGTGGCAACAATACTTTACGGAAAAACCGGAACCTATGACCCGGGAAGAACGGGCTGCCTGGATTGCCCAAAATACCGGGGTGTCCCTGGGTTCTGATGCCTTCTTCCCCTTCGGCGACAACATCGAACGGGCCTATAAGAGCGGCGTGGCCTATATTGCCCAAACTGGCGGCTCCATCCGGGACGACCTGGTGATTGCAGCCTGCGATGCCCACAACATCACCATGTGCATGACCGGCGTCCGTCTGTTCCATCATTAACACTTTTCGCCCGGCGTGGAGGTTTTTTAGGGAATTTGTTGACATCTGTTACTAAAAACCGTATAATTACCACCATAAACTATAAAGCTTGTAAACAATGACTATGACGGAAGAAAAGATGCGCAGTGAGATTTTCAGAGAGTCGGCGGCTGCTGTGAGCCGATAATCTGCTGGGCATGGATAACTGGTTCCTGAGTCGTCCGGGTGATACGTAGTCCGGAACGGGAGGTCCCGTTACAGACCTTAGCCTTAGCAGAGGTGAAAGGGTCAGCAGCGCTGACTGAAACAAGGGTGGTACCGCGTGGAAATTTTTCCCCGCCCCTAGACAATACCTGGGGGGCGGGGATTTTTGTTGCCCCCGGAAAACAAGGAGGAAACAAAAATGCAAAAACCCATTAAAAAATACATTCCTTTTCAGGGGGTATCCCTGCCGGACCGGACCTGGCCGGACAAAACCACTACCCAGCCGCCTATCTGGTGCAGCGTGGATCTGCGGGACGGGAACCAGGCCCTGGTAACCCCCATGCAGCTGGAAGAAAAGCTGCTGCTGTTTACCACCCTGGTGAAAATCGGCTTTAAGGAAATCGAGGTGGGATTTCCCTCAGCCTCCGAAACGGAATACGAAATCCTGCGCACCCTGATCGAGGACCACTATATCCCTGACGATGTAACCATCCAGGTGCTGGTCCAGGCCCGGCCGGAGCTGATTGAAAAGACCTTTGAGGCCGTAAGGGGCGCCAAGAACGTGATTATCCACTTCTACAATTCCACCTCCACCCTCCAGCGGAAAGTGGTGTTTGACAAGGAAATGGACGGCATCACCAAGATTGCCGTGGACGGGGCCAAGTTGATCCGGGAGCTGACGGAGAAGGAAGTGGCCAAAAGCGGCATGAACATCCGCTACGAGTACTCCCCGGAAAGCTTTACCGGCACGGAAACGGACTACGCTGTGGAAATCTGCGAAGCGGTGCTGGATACCCTGGGGGCCACGGCGGAAAAGCCGGTCATCATCAACCTGCCCTCCACGGTGGAAATGTCCACCCCCAATACGTATGCGGACCAGATTGAGTACTTCTGCCGGAAGCTGAAGGACCGCAGCCGGGCCATTATCAGTCTCCACCCCCACAACGACCGGGGCGAAGGGGTAGCCGCGGCAGAGCTGGCCCTGATGGCCGGCGGGGAACGGGTAGAGGGGACCCTGTTTGGCAACGGGGAACGGACCGGGAACGTGGATATTGTCACCCTGGCCCTGAATATGTACACCCACAATGTGGACCCCAAGCTGGACTTCTCCCATATCAACCGGATCAAGCGCATCTGCGAAAGTGTCACCAAAATGAAGGTCCACGAAAGACATCCCTACGCCGGGGAGCTGGTGTTCACCGCTTTCTCCGGGTCCCACCAGGACGCCATCCGCAAGGGCTTCAAGTACATGGCGGACACCAACAGCCGGTATTGGGAAGTGCCGTACCTGCCCATCAACCCGGCGGATATCCACCGGGAGTACGAACCGGTGATCCGCATCAACAGCCAGTCCGGCAAGGGGGGTGCCGCCTTTGTGATGCAGCAGGCGGTGGGCTACTACCTGCCCAAGGAAATGCACCCGGAATTTGGCCATATTGTTAAGGAAGCCGCCGACCAGTACGGGGACGAGCTGTCCGCCAGCCAGATTGTGGAGCTGTTCAACAAGGAATACGTGGATTTCCAGGGCAATTATCAGCTGGGCAAGCATCGGGTCTACGACAACCAGGAAGCCGCTGAGGACTCCAATACGGTGTTTGAGGGAGATGTGAAGGCCGGGGGCACCGACGTGCATATTATCGGCTCCGGCAACGGCCCCATCGATGCCTTCTTCAGCGCCCTCCACAAGATTGGGGTGGACGGCTACAGCTTCATCAACTACCACGAACACGCCATTTCCCAGGGCTCCAATTCCAAGGCCATTTCCTATATTGAGCTGGCCAAACCGGACGGCAAGCACATTTTTGGGGTAGGCATTCACCCCAATATCAACACCGCTTCCCTGTTAGGAATCATCAATGCCATCAACCGTTCAGAAAAATCTCTTGAGAAATGACTTGCACATTATGCCCAACCATGGTAGAATACTTTGGTAAAGCTTATTGGTGGAGGTGAAAACATGCCGAATATTAAGTCTTCCATTCGTAGTGTCAAGACTGATGCCGAACGACGCGCTGCCAATGGCCCGGTTAAAGCTGAAATCCGCAGCACCGCACGCAAGGTTGAAGCTTTTGCTGCTGCAGGATCCAAAGATGAGGCCCAGGCCACTTTGAAGGTAGCAACGAGCTTATTAGATAAAGCTGCTCGCAGAGGTACGGTGAATAAAAAAGCCGCAGCTCGCAAAAAGTCTCGTTTAGCAAAGAAAGTAAATGCAGTAAAATAAGATTGGCCAGGAAGGCTGACAACTCTTTACAGTTGCCGGCCTTTTTTGTCGTATAAAACAGGCAAAAGGCGCAGCCTTAGACAAGATGCGGCTTTTCATGATATAATAAACTATTCGATTGTAAATTCCAAAGCTTGAATTACCTTTTAGGGAGAGAAATAAGAATGGCCAAAAGCGATCATATCAGAAATTTTTCCATTATTGCCCATATTGACCATGGCAAGTCAACCTTGGCAGACCGGCTGATCGAGAAAACCGGAACCCTTTCCAAACGGGAAATGGAAGACCAGGTACTGGACTCCATGTCACTGGAAAGAGAACGGGGCATCACCATCAAGGATCAGGCTGTTCAGCTGCATTACCAGGCCAAAGACGGACAGGAGTATATGCTGAACTTGATCGACACCCCGGGGCATGTGGACTTTACCTACGAAGTATCCCGGGCCCTGGCTGCCTGCGAAGGGGCGCTGCTGGTGATTGACGCCACCCAGGGCATCGAAGCCCAAACCCTGGCCAATGTGTACCTGGCCATGGAGCACGACCTGGAAATCATTCCCGTCATCAACAAGGTGGACCTGCCCAGCGCAGATCCCCAGCGGGTGGAAAAGGAAGTAGAAGACGTGTTGGGTATTGACGCCAGCGACGCCGTCCTGTGCAGTGCCAAAACCGGCCTGGGCGTGGACGAAGTACTGGAAGCTGTGGTAAAGCGGGTACCGCCTCCCAAGGGCGACCCGGAAGCCCCTCTCCAGGCACTGATTTTCGACTCCAAGTTTGATGCCTACAAGGGCGTTATCCTCTACGTCCGGGTAATGAACGGGGTCCTGAAAACCGGTATGTCCATCCGGCTTATGGCTACCGGCAAGGTGTACGAGGTCACCGAGGTGGGCGTCTTCCGGCCGGCCATGGTGAATGTGGACCAGCTGGGCGAAGGCCAGGTAGGGTACCTGGCAGCCGCCATCAAGACCGTCAAGGACGCCCGGGTGGGCGACACGGTAACGGACAACAAACGGCCCGCCAAGGAGCCCCTGCCCGGCTACCGGAAAGCTACCCCCATGGTGTACTGCGGCCTGTACCCGGTGGACAACTCCGACTACGATAACCTGCGGGATGCCCTGGAAAAACTCCAGCTCAACGATGCGTCCCTGCTGTTTGAACCGGAAACCTCCTCGGCCCTGGGCTTTGGCTTCCGCTGCGGCTTTTTGGGCCTGCTGCACATGGACGTTATCAAGGAACGGCTGGAACGGGAGTACAATCTGACCCTCATTACCACCGCCCCCAACGTAATCTACGAAGTGGTGAAGACCAACGGGGACGTGGAAATGGTGGACAATCCGTCCCAGTTCCCCAATCCTACGGTGATTGAACACGTGGAAGAACCCTTTGTGAACGCCACCATCATTGTGCCCAAGGACTATGTGGGCGCAGTCATGGAACTGTCCCAGGAAAAACGGGGCGAATACGAGAATATGACCTACCTGGACGAAAACCGGGTGATGATCCATTACGCCCTGCCGCTTAGTGAAATCATTTTCGACTATTTTGACCGGCTGAAATCCGTATCCCGGGGCTACGCTTCCCTGGACTACGAACTCAGCGGCTACCGGCCTTCCGACATGGTGAAGGTGGATATTCTCCTGAACGGGGAAGGGGTGGACGCCCTGTCCGCCATTGTCCATCGGGACCGGGCCCAGGTCTGGGGCCGTGCCTTGGTAGAAAAGCTGCGGAAACTGATTCCCCGCCAGCTGTTTGAAATTCCCATCCAGGCAGCCATCGGCAGCAAGATTATCGCCCGGGAAAACGTCAGCGCCATGCGTAAGGACGTATTGGCCAAGTGCTACGGCGGCGATATTACCCGGAAACGGAAACTGCTGGAAAAACAGAAGGCTGGTAAGAAACGCATGAAGCAGGTGGGCTCTGTGGAACTGCCCCAGGAAGCCTTTATGGCCATCCTGAAGATGGATAAATAACCCAAAGCAGGAAAGCTCCTTGACCTGTGAACTACACTAGGAAATGCACCAAGGAAGAAGCTGCGAGATTGATACAGGCCCAAGGGGGCCGCGGGAGATGAGCAAACCAATGGAAATGTATAAACCCACCCAAGAGGTGATTTACGAATCCATCAGGAACCAGATTTGCAAGGGGGAGCTGCAGCCTGGTACGGAATTAAAACAAGTGGAATTGGCCCAGCAGTTTGGGGTATCTAGAATGCCCATCCGGGAGGCGCTGCAGAACCTGCTGGCCTCCGGGCTGGCTACCCGGCTGCAGAACCGGCACGTGGTCATTGCGGACGATGCCCGCAAGCTGGCCCTGGAGGAGCAGGGCACGGAAACGGGGGAAGTGGACCGGCCCCGGGTGAAGGCGGAACAGACGGCGAAAACCCAGGTTCCCATGAACAAGATTCATTTACTGCCTGCCCGGGAGCAGGTGGCTGCCTATTTGCGCAAAGCCATTCTGCGCCAGGAAATCCGGGAAGGCACCATCTTGAACCTGGCGGATACGGCCAGACAGATGGGGGTGTCCGTGACCCCCGTGCGGGAAGCCTTGCAGCTGCTGGCGGCCCAGGGACTGGTCCGGCTGCGGCCCAATAAGGGCGCCGTGGTCATGGGCATCAACGAAAAGGCCATTCGGGATCATTTTGCCGTCCGTACCCTTTTGGAAGGGGAGGCGGCCGCCCTGGCGGCCCGGCCGGGCAGCGATATTTCCGAGGTGGAGGAAGTGTACGCCGCCATGAAAAAGTGCATGGAAGAACAGCGCTACAGCGAGTACACCCACTACAACGAAAGCTTCCACATGGCCATTTGGCAGGCCTCGGACAATCCCAAGCTGGCCCAGATTCTGGCCAGCCTGTGGAACGGTTTATCCCTGGGCTTTCTGGTCAGCGAAAACGAATACGCCCAGATTTCCTTTGCGGAACATACCAAATTCATGGCTGCCCTTAGAGCCCACGATGCGGTAAAGGCCAAGAAGCTCATGCGGGCCCATATGGAACGGAGTATGGAAAACCTCCTGACCAACTATCGGAATACGGTTAATAAAGGATAAATGGATTTTTTTGGCTGCACAGGAAATGGGGAATGTCCTTGTGCGGTAGAATAATAGGAATAACAGGCACTGTTCTAGTTTGCAAGACTAGGGCGGTGCCTTTATTTGTACCCAATTATGAGAAAATTCAAATGTGCGTGTTGACAGGAGAAAAAATCAGCGGTATATTATGGCTATGAAATGGATACATTATCACATATCACATATGTATCCAAAATAAACAACGGAAATCAACACCCTGAAGGAGGAATTGTCATGACCCCGATTTCCATCACCTTGCTTCTCTTGCTTTTTGTCATCATCCTATTCGTTACCGAGAAACTCCCCCTGGCCGTAACATCCATGATTGCCCTGATCACCCTGGTGCTCACCGGCGTGCTTTCCCCCAAGGATGCTTTTGCCGGCTTTGTGGACAATAACCTGATCCTGTTCGTCGCCATGTTCATCATCGGCGGTGCCTTCTTTGAAACCGGCATGGCCAACAAGACCGGCGGCATTGTTACCAAGTTTGCCCATTCCGAACGGGAACTGATTGTAGCCGTGATGACCGTTACCGGTCTCATGAGCGGGTTCCTGTCCAACACCGGTACCGCTGCGGTATTGATTCCCGTGGTTATCGGTATTGCCGCCAAATCCGGTTTTGCCCGTTCCCGGCTGCTCCTGCCGTTAATCTTTGCAGCAGCCATGGGCGGCAACCTGAGCCTTATCGGCGCTCCCGGCAACCTGTTGGGCAAATCCGCCCTGCAAGCCATCGGCGCTGACATCGGCTTCTTCGAATACGGGTATGTAGGCCTGCCCATCCTGGTGGTTGGCATTGCCTTCTTCGCCACTGTAGGCTACAAATTCCTGCCCAACAAGAAACCTGGTTCTGAAGGCGAAAGCGTGTACGACGAAGCCCAAGACTTCTCCTCCGTACCGGCCTGGAAACAAAAAGCTTCCCTGATTATCATGGTACTCACCATCATCGCCATGATTTTCGAAAAACAAATCGGCATCAAATTCTATCTGTCCGGCTGCATCGGCGCCATCATCCTGGTAGCCACCGGCGTTATCTCTGAAAAACAAGCCTACAAATCCATCGACCTGCAAACCCTGTTCGTGTACGGCGGCACCCTGGCTCTGGCCAAGGCCCTGGAAAAAACCGGCGCCGGCGCCTACATTGCAGACTCCGTAATCGGCCTGTTGGGCTCCAACGCTTCTCCCTTCATGCTGCTGGCTGTAGTGCTGCTGCTGTCCTGCGTCATGACCAACTTCATGAGCAACTTTGCTACCGCAGCCCTCTTGATTCCCATCAGCCTGAACATCTCCGCTGCTATGGGCGCTGACCCCAAAGCTGTTATCGTAGCTACGGTTATCGGCAGCTCCCTGGCCTTTGCTACTCCCATCGGCATGCCGGCCAACATGATGGTCTTTGCCCCCGGCGGGTACAACTTCAACGACTACGTGAAAGCGGGCCTGCCCATGGTAATCGTAGGCTATGTAGTCTCCCTGATTCTGCTTCCCATCTTGTTCCCCTTCTACCATTAAGGAACAAGTACCTTAAATAGAGTATCCCAACCCATTTTGATTGTCCCAATAAGGAGGAAATGAACATGTCCAAAGAAGAACAAGTAAAACAGATGACCGACATTATGGCCAAATTTGTAGGCTATACGGCCAAGGTGCTGCCCGATGATGTAGCAGCCAAATTAAAGGAATTGGCATCCAAGGAAACGGTGCCCATTGCCAAGCTGCTGTATGAAACCTACGCCAAGAACCAGGAACTGGCCAAGGAACTGGATCGTCCTTCCTGCCAGGATACCGGCGTGCTGCAATACTTTGTAAAATGCGGCCAGAACTTCCCCCTGATCGGCCAACTGGAAGCCCTGCTGAAAGAAGCTACCGTACAGGCTACCTTTGCTACCCCGCTGCGCCACAACAGCGTAGAAACCTTTGACGAATACAACACCGGCAAGAACGTGGGCAAAGGCACTCCTACCGTATTCTGGGAAATCGTTCCGGACTCCGACACCTGCGAAATCGACACCTATATGGCTGGCGGCGGCTGCACCCTGCCGGGCCATGCCATGGTACTGATGCCGGGCGAAGGCTATGAAGGCGTTACCAAGTTCGTGCTGGAAAGAATGTACACCTATGGCCCCAATGCCTGCCCTCCTTTCCTGGTTGGCGTAGGCGTAGCCACCTCCGTGGAAACCGCTGCCCTGCTGTCCAAGAAAGCCCTGATGCGTCCTTTGGGCACCCACAACCCCAACCCCAGAGCTGCTGAAATGGAAGACCTGCTGGTGGACGGCATCAACAAGATTGGCCTGGGACCCCAAGGCATGACCGGTTCCGCTTCCGTATTGGGCGTGCACATCGAAAACACCGCCCGTCACCCGTCCGCTATCGGCGTAGCCATCAACATCGGCTGCTGGAACCATCGCCGCGGCCACATTATTTTCGATAAAGACCTGAACTACACCATCACTTCTCACAAGGGGGTACAATTATAATGGCTAATAAAATCGTTCTGCATACACCTATTAAATCCGAAGACCTGGTTGACCTGAAGATTGGCGATATCGTCTACCTGACCGGCAAGATTACCACCTGCCGGGATGTAGCCCACCGCCGGCTGATTGAAGAAAAGAGAGCCCTGCCCGTAAACCTGGAAGGCGGCGCTATTTTCCACGCAGGCCCCATCGTTCGCCCCATCCCTGGCAGCGAAGACCAATACGAAATGGTATCCATTGGACCTACCACTTCCATGCGTATGGAAAAGTTCGAAAAAGCCTTCATTGAACAAACTGGCGTAAAGCTGATTGTGGGCAAGGGTGGCATGGGCCAAGACACCATGGAAGCCTGCAAAGAACACAAAACCATTTTCTGCGTATTCCCTGCTGGCTGTGCTGTAGTTTCCGCTGTGCATTTCAAGAAAATCATTGATGCCCAATGGAAAGACCTGGGTATGCCGGAAACCCTGTGGACCAGCGAAGTAGAAGAATTGGGACCCTTGATCGTGGCTGTAGATACCCACGGCGGCAACCTGTTTGAAGAAAACAAGAAGCAATTCAAGGCCACCGCTGAGAAAGTCTATGAAGACATCAGCAAACACGTAGGTTTCATTAAATAAAGTAAGATGGGTACAAAAAAGTCATGCTGCGGCATGGCTTTTTTGTTTTACTGCCGCCGTTTTCTCCCCGGTCCCATTTGTGCTACAATAGGTAGGAACTTGCGAAATGTACAGAAAGAGGGGAGAACTCCATGCGGCCACGCTGGCAATTGTACCAAGGTATCTACATTCATATTCCTTTTTGCGTCCATAAATGCTGCTATTGTGATTTTGCTTCCTATCAGATCCAGTCTCCCCAGGTAATGGAAGCGTATACCCGGCGGCTGGTGGAGGAAATTCGCGCCTATGAGCCGGACCTGCCGCTGAGCCCTACGGCTACCATCTACTTTGGCGGTGGTACGCCCAGCGTCCTGCCCCCGGAGCTGCTGGCCCAAATTGTCCAGGCCCTGAAGGACCGGAGGTTCTGGCAGCACCCGGCAGAGGCTACCCTGGAAGCCAATCCGGGCACGGTAACCCTGGAAAGTCTCCGGGCCTATCGCCAGCTGGGCTTTGACCGGCTGAGTATGGGAATCCAATCCTTCCAGCCCGGGGAGCTGGCCCTGATGGGCCGTATCCACACGGCAGAGGAGGCGGCGGAGGCTGTGCAGCTGGCCCGGGAGGCCGGTTTTGCCCGGATTAGCGGGGACTTAATCTACGGGTATCCCACCCAGACCCTGGCGGGAGTCCAGGATTCCCTACAGAAGCTGATTGCCACCGGCGTGGACCATATTTCCGTCTACGGCCTGACTGTAGAGGAGGGGACCCAGCTGGAGCGGCAGCTGGCCAAGGGGCAGCTGAGCCTGCCCCCTGACGAGGCGGTGGACGCCATGTACGACTACCTGATGGACGCCCTGCCCCAGGCCGGGTACCAGCGCTACGAAATCGCCAACTTCGCCCGGCCCGGCCAGGAGTCCCTCCACAACCAGGTATACTGGCATTACCTGCCCTATATGGCCTTTGGCTGCGGGGCCTGCCGGTTTAATGGTAAGCGTCGGGAAACCAATCCTGCGGGTATCCGGGAATATATTGAAGGAAAACCCCTGGAAGTGGAAACCCTCACCCCGGAAATCCGTCGGGAGGAGCTGGTCTTTATGAGCCTGAGAACCCGGCAGGGGCTGAACCTGATGGAGTTTCAGGAGCGCACGGGAACGGCCTTCTTTCCCTTTTATGAAACAGCCTGGGAGGAGTGCCAATCCCGGGGCTGGCTGGAGCAGGAGGGGGACAATATCCACCTGACGCCCCAGGGCATGCGCTTTGGGAATCTGGCCTTTGAGACTTTTCTCACGGTGCCGCCGGAGGCTAAAAAAGAAAAAAATATTTAGTCAAAAGTATTGACAATTTGACTAAATAGGTGTATCTTTACCATTAGATGTTAGCACTCCAATGGTTTGAGTGCTAACAATCTAGAAAAGAGATGATTACAGTGCTAAGTGACCGCAAGAAAAAAATACTTCAACTCATCATTGAAGATTATATCGAAACGGCTGAGCCTGTAGGATCTCGCACCATCGCCAGAAAATACAACCTGGGAATCAGCCCCGCTACCATCAGGAACGAAATGTCCGACCTGGAGCTTTTGGGCTATTTGGAGCAGCCGCACACTTCGGCTGGCCGGATTCCCTCCGCAGCAGCCTACCGCTACTACGTGGATTCTCTGGTGAAACCGGACACCCTCTCACCCAATGATGTGGCGCTGATCAACAGCTGGTACCGGGAACGGGTACACAGCATCGACGACATTTTTCAGTCCACCGCCAAGATATTATCCAGGATGAGCAAGAACGTGTCCGTGGTGCTGGCCAACAAGGACCGGGAAAGTGCTTTTTCCTATATCCGGTTCCTGCCCCTGAATGAGCATCAAGCCATTTTGTGCATCGTAGAAGATGACGGGCAGATGGATAATGGTGTAATCCAAATCCCTGCCGGCATGAGCAAGATGGAAATGGATGCCCTGGCAGAACGGGTGACCAACAGACTTCATGGGATGAAGCTGAACGATATCACCGATGCGGTTCTGCAAGAAGTGCGCGACACCCTCCAAGGGGACAAAGCCCTGTACGTTTCCCTGATCAAGGGAATCCGGCAAATGCAGTCCGGACAAAGTGAGGACAAGATGTTCCTGGGAGGCACCAAGCAGCTGCTGAGCCAGCCGGAATTTCGGGATCCAGAACGGATCAAGGAGCTGCTCAGCGTCCTGGAAGAGGAGCAGATGCTCAAGGATATGCTGAAAGCGGACAGTGCCCATTCGGGCATGCGCGTGACCATTGGCAGCGAAAACAAATTCTCCGGCATTCAAGATTGCAGCATGATTCAGGCCACCTACCGGCTGAACGGACAGGTGATTGGAACCCTGGCCGTACTGGGGCCAACCCGCATGGAGTACAAGAAAGTAATTTCCGTTATGGATTACCTGCATGATTACCTACGGGTGGTTATGAGTAAAATAGACGAAAAGTAGGGAGGAACTATGGTAGAAGAACAGCAGAAGGTAAAAGAAGAAACTACTGCCGCAGCTGAAACTGAAGCACAGGCACAAGCCGCCGCACAGGCTGCTGAAAAGGCAGATGCCAAGGCCCAGACTGAGGACGGCAAAGCAGAAGCCGTGGATCCCAAGGATGCCAAGCTTGACGCACAGGCCAAGGAAATCCAGGACCTGCAAAACCGTCTTTTAAGATTGCAGGCAGATTTCGATAACTTCAGAAAGCGCAACAATGAAGAACGGGAACAGCTGAGCCAGTTTGTTACGGCCCAGGTTTCCAAGGAGTTTTTGAAGGTGCTGGACAACTTCGAACGGGCGGAAGAAAGCCTGAAGAACTCCACTGATACCAGCGCCATCCAAGTGGGGATGGAAAAAATCCACAAGCAGTTTGAAAAAGCCCTCAAGAATCTGTCCATCGAGGAAATTCCTGCGGAAGGAAAACCCTTCGATCCCAACATTCATGAGGCCGTTATGCAGGGCGGGAACCCTGACCTGCCGGATGAAAGCGTGGATCTGGTCCTGGAAAAGGGCTACAAGATCGGCGACAAGGTCATCCGCCATTCCAAGGTTCGTGTTGTGCGTAACTCTTAATCAATAGATAACCTTTGCGTAAAGCGTAAGAAGCGAGATTTGACAGGAGGAATTCATTATGTCTAAGATTATAGGTATTGACTTAGGTACCACCAACTCCGTTGTAGCCGTTATGGAAGGCGGCGAACCTACGGTAATCACCACCCAGGAAGGCGGCCGTCTGACTCCTTCCGTTGTAGGCTTCACCAAAAATGGTGAAAGACTGGTAGGCCAGCTGGCCAAACGCCAGGCTGTGTCCAACCCGGAACGGACCATCAGCTCCATCAAACGGCACATGGGCACCAAATACACCGTGACCATTGATGGCAAGGACTACACCCCGGAACAGATTTCTGCCATGATTCTGGAAAAGATGAAGGGCGATGCAGAACGCTACCTGGGCGAAAAAGTAACGGAAGCCGTTATTACGGTTCCTGCCTACTTCAACGACAGCCAACGGCAGGCCACCAAGGACGCTGGCCGGATTGCCGGTTTGGAAGTAAAACGGATTATCAACGAACCTACCGCAGCTGCACTGGCTTACGGCATTGATAAGACCGATGACCATACCATCCTGGTTTATGACCTGGGCGGCGGCACCTTCGATGTGTCCATTTTGGAACTGGGCGACGGCGTATTCGAAGTAAAATCCACCAACGGTGATACCCACCTGGGCGGCGATGACTTCGACCAGCGCATCATGAACTGGATGACCGACGAATTCAAGAAAGACACCGGCATTGACCTGACCGGCGACAAGATGGCTATGCAGCGGATTCGTGAAGCTGCTGAAAAGGCCAAGATTGAACTGTCCAACATGCTGACCACCAACATCAACCTGCCGTTCATTACCGCAGGCGCCAATGGCCCGCAGCATCTGGATATGGACCTGACCAGAGCCAAATTTGACGAAATGACCAGCGACCTGGTTGACCGGACCATCGACTGCACCCACAGAGCCCTGTCCGATGCTAACCTGAGCCCCAAAGACATCAACAAGATTCTGCTGGTAGGCGGTTCTTCCCGTATTCCTGCTGTTCAGGAAGCCATCAAGAGAACCCTGGGCCAGGATCCTGCTCACGGCGTAAACCCTGATGAATGCGTTGCTATGGGCGCTGCCATTCAGGCCGGCGTACTGGCAGGCGATGTAAAAGACGTTCTGCTGCTGGATGTTACTCCTCTGTCCCTGGGTATTGAAACCATGGGCGGCGTAATGACCAAGATCATTGACCGGAACACCACCATTCCTACCTCCAAGAAACAGGTATTCTCCACCGCTGCTGATAACCAGCCGGCTGTAGATATCCATGTACTGCAAGGCGAACGGGAAATGGCTGCCGACAACAAGACCCTGGGTCGTTTCGAACTGGGTGGCATTCCTGCTGCTCCCCGGGGAGTACCTCAAATCGAAGTTGCTTTCGATATCGATGCCAACGGTATCGTTAACGTAAGCGCCAAGGATTTGGGCACCGGCAAGGAACAAAAGATTACCATTACGTCTTCTGGCAGCCTGAGCAAGGAAGAAGTGGACAAGATGGTGAAGGAAGCTGCTGCCAACGAAGCAGCCGATAAGAAACGCAAGGAAGCCGTTGAAGCCAAGAACCAGGCTGATACCCTGATCTACCAGGCTGAAAAGACGGTAAAAGATATGAACGGCAAGGGTCATGACGACCTGGTGAAGAAGGTAGAAGACGCCATCGCTTCCCTGAAGGAAACCCTGAAGTCCGACGATACCGACAAGATTAAAGCTGGTACCGAAGCCCTGCAAAAACCGCTGTATGACCTGTCCGCAGAACTGTACAAACAAAACCAGAACACCGGTGCTGGTGCCGGCGCAGGCGCTAATGCTGGCGCAGGTGCAGGTGCCCAAGGCAGCGAAAGCAAGAAAGCCGACGACGATGTAGTTGACGCTGAAGTTGTGGACGACGACAAGAAATAAGCTTTCCTAGAGGGAGATACTGATGGCAGACAAGAGAGATTATTATGAAGTGCTGGGTGTGTCCAAAAACGCAACCGCAGATGAGCTGAAGAAGGCTTATCACAAACTGGCACGTAAGTATCATCCTGATCTGAACAAAGACAACCCCGAGGCAGCGGAGAAGTTCAAGGAAGCCAACGAAGCCTACAGCGTACTCAGCGATCCCCAAAAGAGAGCCGCCTATGACCAATACGGCCATGCGGCTTTCCAGAACGGGGGAGGCGCCGGGGCTGCTGGCGGGAACCCCTTCCAGGGTTTCCAGGGCTTTGGCGGCGGCTTTGGCGGCGAAGGCATGGACGACATCTTCAATATGTTCTTTGGCGGAGCAGGCGGCCGCAGCCGGAGTCAGGCTGACCGGGGCCCGCGCCAGGGTTCGGATTTGCGGATGGATATGCAGATTACCTTTGAGGAAGCTGCCTTTGGCACCGAAAAGAAGGTTCGCCTGAACCGGGAGGAGGAGTGCTCGGACTGTCATGGTACGGGTGCTGCTCCCGGCAGCGAGCCGGAGGTCTGCCCTCAATGCCATGGTACAGGGGAGATTCGGGTTACCCAGAATTCTCTCTTTGGCCAGGTGGTCAACGTGCATACCTGCCCCAAATGTAATGGTACGGGCAAGATTGTCACCAACCCCTGCAAGTCCTGCCATGGTACTGGCCGGGTAAAGAAGAAGAGAGAACTGAAGGTCAAGATTCCTGCGGGCGTGGATAATGGATCCCGGCTGCGGGTTGGCGGCGAAGGGGAAGCAGGCTTCCGGGGCGGACGCCCTGGGGATCTGTACGTATACCTGTACGTGAAACCCCACAAGTTCTTTGAACGAGATGGTACTACGGTCACTTGTGAAGTGCCTATCAGCATTGTCCAGGCAGCCCTGGGCGATGAAATCAAGGTACCGACCCTGTATGGCCAGGTTACGGTGAAGATTCCGGAAGGGACCCAGCCCAATAAGGTGCTGCGCCTGAAAGGAAAAGGGATTCCCAGCCTGCGTACAGGACAAAAAGGCGACCAGCTGGTACGGGTAAAGGTGGTTGTGCCTACGGGCCTCAGCGATGGACAAAAAGATGCACTGAAGAAGTTCGCAGAAGCCGGCGGCAGCAACATCAACCCGGAAGAAAAAAGCTTTATGAACAAAATAAGAGATTTGTTCAAATAGGATTGAAACAGGACCGTTCCTTGAGGAGCGGCCCTGTTTTTTTCTGGGTGCAAATGGAAAATGGGTAGCCAAACAAAACACAAAGCAATTAATTATAAAAACACTAAGAAGAATATTATGTGTTTGGACCGCAGAAATACAAGGAGTTTGACATATCGAGCGTTTTGTTATATTCATTTCACAATTAATTCAAAAAATAGGGGTTTATTTTTTGCGGCTAATGCGTTATACTTTAACTGTAACAGGGATTACCCCTCCTTGTTACATCTTCCCCATCAAATCATCATAAACAACTTCCTTTCGAAAAAGAGCTTTCTGCTTCCCCAGGCAGAAGGCTCTTTTTCTGTCCGGAGTTTGTCCGGGTGAGGTGTAGTGCAATCCGCGGACATTTTTGGGGGGATTTGAAAGGAAAAAATTAAACTTCCTTAGTGGTTCGCAGCTAGCTGTTCATCTGCACTCAAAGAGCTTGATTCACAGACTGCTATCACATGGTTCACATTAACCAAGAATCCCTTTGAAAAATTGTTGGACTCTTAGATGTGAGCGCAACGCTTTAAAGGGGGGGGTGCCCAAACGGTTTTCAGTTCTTCTCAATACTAATACTACAGTTCAGTTAGCAGCTGATCAGTAGTGGCTTGAATGCCTTCTGCAAGCGTGGTGTGCTCCCCGTCAAGTAGACAGTTCCTAATAATATAAACCTCT
>NZ_QRMX01000050.1:0-6379 GCF_003472805.1 Acidaminococcus sp. AM05-11
TTTTAAATTCTGTCTTAGATTTCGTATCCCCCAATTTTCCGTGATGAGCCAAAAATCAAGAGCGATGTGCCTCAAAGGTACATCGCTCTTTTGCGTTAAAAATTTTATTTGCTTTCAAAGAAGGCTTTGTAGGCCCGATAGGTTTCGTAGGCATCGGTTTTACTCAGCAGGTCATAAGGAGCGTGCATGCTCAGCATGGCCGTGCCGCAGTCCACCACCTCGCAGCCCCAGTCGGCCAGCATAAAGGCAATGGTGCCGCCGCCGCCCTGGTCCACCTTGCCCAGTTCGCCAATCTGCCAGGCCACCCCGGCGTCATTGAAAATGGTGCGGACTTTTTGCATGAATTCACTGTTGGCATCGTTGCTGCCCGCCTTGCCCCGGGCGCCGGTAAACTTGGTCAGGGCAATGCCGTAACCCAGCAGGGAGGAATTGTCCTTTTCCGTAACTTCCGGGAACATGGGATCCAGGCAGCTGTTTACGTCACCGGACAGCATTTCGCTGTTTTCCATAGTTTCGTAGAAGTCCAGCAGGCTGCCTGCGTTCTGCAGGGCCAGCAGCTTCATGACAAACTTCACAAAATAGGAAGACTGCATACCGGTGTTGCCATAGGAACCGATTTCTTCCTTATCGGTAAACAGGGCAGCCTGGGTTTTGGTCCCCGGTTTGGCGTTCAAAATAGCTTCCAGGTTGGCGTAGGAGCATACCCGGTCATCCTGGCCATAGGCAGCAATCATGGACCGGTCAAAGCCCACATCGCGGCTCTTGAGCGCCGGTACCAGTTCCAGCTCAGCAGCTGCAAAGTCTTCTTCTTCCACCCCATAGGTGTCCTTCAGCAGCTTCATTACCGCATCCTTCACCTTTTGGTCGTGGTCAGAATTGGAGCCGATGACAGCCTGGAGCTGCTCGCCGGTAACCCCTTCTGCCAGGGTCTTTTTCATCTGGTCCTGGGCCATATGGATCAGCAGGTCCGTAATGTAGAAGACGGGATCCTTTTCGTCCATACCAATGTTCACTTCCACCTTCTTGCCGTCCTTGGTGAAAATTACGCCCACCAGGGCCAGGGGAATGCAGGGCCATTGATACTTCTTGATGCCGCCGTAGTAATGGGTACGGAAGTAAACCAACCCATCCTGTTCATGGACAGGATTGCCCTTCAGGTCCAGCCGGGGGGCATCAATATGGGAGCCTACAATTTTTAACCCAGCGTGGACGGGTTCTTCCCCTACCACAGCCAAAATACAGGATTTGCCTTTCTGGTTCCAATATACCTTGTCCCCAGCCTTTACTTCCTTGCAGTCGTACAAAGGTTTGAAACCGGCCTTTTCAGCCCGTTCCAAAATTTCCTTTACAGCCAGCCGCTCACTCCGGGCAGTATCCAAAAATGCCTTATACCCTTCACCATAATTCATGACAGCTTCCCGTTCCTGGGCATCCATACGCTGCCAGGCGGACTCTGTTCTGCTATAGGTAACTTTCATTTTACTAACCTCCATTCTTTGGTCCTACATATAGTAGTATAACTTTTCAAGGCACTTTTGTACAGAGATGCCCCCCACCAGACGCAAAAAGGCCCCCAGCTGCCAGAATACTTCTGACAAATGGGGGTCTTTCCATTCCCTAAAAGGAACCTTATTTGTTCATAAATACGGGTTTCCGTTTTTCCAGGAATGCCTTCATGCCTTCTTTTTGGTCCAAGGTGGCAAAGCAGTTGCCAAATACCTGGGCTTCATAGGACAGCCCGGAGTCCAGATCCATTTTCAAACCGCGGTCAATGGCGTCTTTGGCGCTGGCAATGGCCAGAGGACCTTTTTTCATGATTTTGCGGCAGACTTCTTCGCAGGCAGGAATCAATTCTTCCGGAGGAAGAATCCGATTGATCAGGCCCAAACGATAGGCTTCTTCCGCATTGATCATGTCCCCGGTATAGATCATTTCCTTGGCATAGCCCTTGCCAATCAGCCGGGCCAGTCTTTGGGAACCGCCAAAACCAGGAATAATGCCGTAATTTACTTCCGGCTGGCCAAATTTGGCCGTGGTGGAGCCGAAACGGAAGTCGCAGGCCAGGGCCAATTCACAGCCGCCGCCCAGGGCATACCCGTTTACTGCAGCAATTACCACATACGGAAGTTTTTCAATGGCATCAAACACCTCATGACCCAGGATGGAGAAATTCCGTCCTTCCACGGCCGTCATGGTGCTCATGGCTTTCAGGTCAGCGCCGGCCACAAAGGCCTTTTCACCGCCGCCGCGGATGATCATGGAACGGGTATTGGGATCCGTTGCCAGTTTTTCAAAAGCGTCTTCCATTTCCTGCAAGGTCTGGATGTCCAGTGCATTCAGGAATTTAGGACGGTTGATGGTAACGGTAGTAATCCCGTCTTCCGAGGTTGATACCAGTAAATTTTCATATTGATACATGGAACTCACCACTATCCCCTAGGAATATTATTTCTTACTGTAATCGTAAAAGCCCTTACCGGTCTTGCGGCCCAGGTAACCAGCTTCTACCATTTTACGCAGCAGCGGAGCCGGACGATATTTAGGATCGCCAAAGCCCTTGTACAGAACTTCCATAATAGCCAGAACGGTGTCGTTGCCGATCAGGTCGGACAGAGCCAGAGGGCCCATGGGATGGTTAAAGCCCAGTTTGGCTACGGTATCGATATCCTCAGCGTTAGCTACGCCTTCGCTCAAGGTGAAGATTGCTTCGTTAATCATGGGGATCATGATCCGGTTGCCTACAAAGCCCGGGGCATCATGAACTTCCACAGGAGATTTTTCCAGATCCAGAGCCAATTGTTTTACTTTGGCAAAGGTATCGTCAGAAGTAGCCAGGCCTCTGGTTACTTCCACCAGCTTCATTACAGGAGCCGGGTTAAAGAAATGCATGCCGATGAATTTGTCCGGTCTCTTGGTGCCGGCACCCAGCAGGGTGATGGACACGGAAGAAGTGTTGCTGGCAATGATAGTGTCAGCCGGGCACAGTTCATCCAGGGTCTTGAAAATGTCTTGTTTGATTTTCAGGTTTTCGGTAGCAGCTTCAATGGCCAGGTGCACATTGCAGGTTTCCTGGGTCATTTCTACCACACCATGAATTTTAGCCAAAGTGGCTTTCTTATCATCTTCAGTGATACGGCCTTTGGCTACAGAGTGAGCCAGATTCTTTTCGATATTGCTGATCCCCCGGTCAACAAATTCTTGTTTGATATCGCGCAGCACAACTTCAACGCCGTGGCTGGCCATAACCTGGGCAATACCGCTGCCCATTTGGCCTGCGCCGATAACCATAACTTTTTTTAATTCCATAGTAAAATCTCCTTTGCACTTCATTTCAACCCAAATATTGAATCCTTAAATATTTAAATTCTCTAAAAATTTCAATGAATAACCAAATGCGCCCTAAGGCGCACTTGGTCAATCACTGGTTACAACTTATTTCTTTTTCTTGTCAGCCAGCAGAGCACGGGAAATTACCATGCGTTGCACTTCGTTGGTGCCTTCGTAGATTTGGGTAATCTTGGCATTTCTCATGTAGCGTTCAACAGGGTAATCTACAGTGTAGCCGTAGCCGCCGAATACTTGTACAGCATCGGTGGTAACTTCCATAGCTACGTCAGAAGCAAAGCATTTTGCTTCAGCAGCAGCTTCAGAGTACGGTTCGCCAGCTTGTTTCAGGAAAGCTGCATGGTAAACCAGATACCGGGCAGCATCAATCTTCATGGCCATGTCAGCCAGTTTGAAGCTGATAGCTTGGAACTTGGAGATAGGACGACCAAATTGTTCACGTTCTTTGGAGTACTTCACAGCAGCATCCAGAGCGCCTTCAGCAATACCCAGAGCTTGGGCAGCTACGCCGATACGGCCGCCGTCCAGGGTGGACATAGCAATCTTGAAGCCTTCGCCTTCTTCGCCCAGTCTGTTTTCCACAGGAACTTCCAGGTCTTCGAATACCAATTCAGCAGTGATGGAAGTGTGGCCGCCCATTTTGTTTTCGATCTTGCCGAATTTGAAGCCGGGCATGCCTTTTTCCAGAATGAAAGCGGTAATACCATGGTTGCCTTTGCTCTTGTCGGTCATGGCAAATACAACATAGGTGTCAGCTTCTTTACCATTGGTGATAAAGATCTTGGAGCCGTTCAGGATGTATTTGTCACCCTTCAGAACAGCAGTGGTCTGTTGAGCAGAAGCATCGGTACCTGCAGACGGTTCGGTCAGACCAAAAGCACCAACGTGCTGGCCTTCGCAGATAGGTCTCAGGTATTTTTGTTTTTGTTCTTCAGTACCGTACATGTAAATCGGGGTTGCGCACAGGGAAACGCAGGCAGACAGAGTGATACCAGTGCCGTCATCGACTTTGGACATTTCTTCTACAGCCAGGATATAGCTCAGAACGTCCAGGCCCATGCCGCCGTATTCTTCGGGGAAGCAAACGCCGGCAAAACCGGCTTCCATCATTTGATCGATCAATTTGCGGTCCCAAATATGGTTCGCATCTCTTTCTTCAATGGTAGGAGCCAGAAACTTTTCGGAGAACTCCTTAGCCATATCCTTAATCATAGCTTGGTCTTCAGTCAGATTGAAATCCATGGTAAATAACCTCTTTCCTCTGTTTTTTAATATCTAAAGGTGTATTACACCTAATTAGAGCATTTCCACCACGGTTGCAGTACCCATGCCGCCGCCGATGCACAGCGTGGCCAGACCCAATTTCTTGTCTCTATGTTTCAGGGCATACAACAGGGTAACCAGGATACGGGCACCGCTGGCACCAATGGGATGGCCCAGAGCTACGGCGCCGCCGTTAACGTTTACTTTATCCATATCGAATTTCAGTTCTCTGCCAACTTCTACGAATTGGGCAGCGAAAGCTTCGTTGGCTTCAATCAGGTCCATATCGCTGACTTCTTTACCAGCTTTAGCCAAGGCTTTGCGGCTGGCAGGGATAGGTCCAATGCCCATGATGGCAGGATCTACACCGGCAGAAGCGTAAGACAGAATCTTAGCCATAGGTTTCAGGCCCAGTTCTTTGGCTTTGTCAGCAGACATAATAACCAGGGCAGCAGCGCCGTCGTTCAAGCCGGAAGCGTTGCCGGCAGTAACGGTACCATCTTTCTTGAAAGCCGGGCGCAGTTTGGCCAGAACTTCCATGGTGGTTCCTTCTCTGGGGAACTCATCGGTATCGAATACTACTTCGCCTTTTTTGGTTTTAATGGTAACAGGAACGATTTCTTCTTTGAAAGCACCACTCTTAATGGCAGCAATGGCTCTTTCCTGGGACCGTACGGATACTTCATCCTGGTCCTGACGGGTTACGCCAAATTTTTCAGCTACGTTTTCGGAGGTGATGCCCATGTGGTAGTTGTTGAAGGCATCCCACAGGCCGTCTTTGATCATTACGTCGGTCAGCTTGCTGTCACCCATACGCAGGCCCCATCTAGCTTTGCCGCTGGTTACGAAAGGAGCATTGGACATGCTTTCCATACCGCCTGCTACAACGATATCGTTGTCGCCAGCCAGAATGGATTGGGCAGCCAATTCAACGCATTTCAGACCGGAACCGCAAACTTTGTTGACGGTGAAAGCCGGAACTTCTTGGGGAACGCCGCCATAGATAGCAGCTTGTCTAGCCGGGTTTTGGCCCAGGCCAGCTTGCAGCACGTTGCCGAAAATAACTTCGTCAACCTTTGCCGGATCAACCTTGGCTCTTTCCAGAGCTTCCTTGATAACTACAGCACCCAATTGTACTGCGCTCATGGGGGTCAGGCTGCCGCCAAACTTACCAATAGCAGTTCTTACAGCACTTACGATTACAACTTCACGCATAACTTACCATCCCTTCTAAGTTTAACTAGAGAAAAGCTTGCTCACCAGAAAAGGAACAGACCATCACAAAAAATTCGCTCTATTCTTTTTGCTGATTTGTCAGTAGAAACCGAAAATAAAAATCAGGTTTTACTTATGGATTTAATTATACACTAATTATGAACCAAAAGGAAGACGCCAATTATGAAGTTTTCCATAATTAAAATTTGTGGACTTGTTATTTTATTTAACCAACAACAGCCCTATGCCTGTATTTTATCTTCCGTTTCTCGTACTCTCATAAATAAATTTATGGATAAGGCGAGAAACTTGCTGAAATTGCACACGGTCCCTGACGCAAAAAACAAAGGGAAATACCCCCATTTTTGCACTGCCAGGCCCTGCAAAGACACTGCTACTTTATACTTTAGCCCATTCTGCGCCGCTTGTCCAGTGCACAATTGTGCAAAAAAATATTTTGCCGTGCCCTGCCCAATAATTTGCAGTTTTCCCCACAAAAAAAGAGGCTCATCACGGAAAATTGGGGGATACGAAATCTAAGACAGAATTTAAAAAC
>NZ_QRMX01000051.1:0-1097 GCF_003472805.1 Acidaminococcus sp. AM05-11
TATATTATTAGGAACTGTCTACTTGACGGGGAGCACACCAGTTTGCAGAAGGCATTCATAGCATTTACTGGTCATCTTCTTATCAGCACTATATTTTAGATTTTACTTGGCCAGTAGTGGTTTGGAAGCCTCTTTCAAGCGTGAAAGAGGTGTCAGTCACTGCGTGACTGACGGAGAAAGTTTAATTGCTGCATTTGCCTTCCACTTACCTGTTCGCTATGCGAACAGGAGAAGGGGAAGGTCGTTCTCGCCCTGTTTTTGAGGCGAGAACGGGTTGGGGTTCAAAACCAGTTGTTCAAAGGGCCCTTTCCATTAAAAAACAGGGGTGTGAAATAATGAAACTTCTATCGTCGCCTGCGGCGACACTTCCTACACGCTTGCAGGAAGCGTTCCATGCCACTACTGGTCAAGTAACAAACTAGGATAGTGCAGGTATTTACGAAATATATTGCTTTGCCATACCCGTTTAGCACATGACTCGTATGGGCCTAAGCCTGGCCCCTTCAAGCGTTGCGCTCACATCCAAGAGCATGCCAGTTTATCAAAATGCTCTTGGCTAATGTGAGCCATGTGATAGCAGCCCAAGAAGCAAGCCCGCAGGGCGCGGCTGATTGGAGCGCTGCGAACCACTAAGGGGCTGTCAGCCCGTAGGGATGACTGAGGAAGTTTATCCACGTTTTTGGGAGTCGTATCCATTTCTCAAGGCCCTGGCCACAGAGAAATGGAATATACGACCCCTGCGATAGCCGTCCGTGAACCGAACCCGAAGGGTGAAGGCGAACGGAATACGGCGAACCGCTCGGCCGCAGGCCGCTTGCCTTCTCCGCACAACAGCAGTCCAAGCGGGGAAGGTGGGGCGCGGAGCGCCTCGGATGGGGCCTGCACTACCAGACTTCTAGAACTAGCCTTTTGCAAGCAACGCAAGTGTTCCTGCATTCAGGTTTCTGCCTCGTTGCTGGTTTCAGCCATTTTTATGGATGAAACCCTGTGATTGCGCAGCAATCACAAATGAGGAAGTCGCCACCGTGCGTTCCTCGCAAGTGTGGTGGGTCGGCTGCGGTCCATTGGAACGCAGGGTGACGGAAGGTCCCCTCGCT
>NZ_QRMX01000051.1:1107-6120 GCF_003472805.1 Acidaminococcus sp. AM05-11
GGGAAGGTGGGGCGCGGAGCGCCTCGGATGGGGCCTGCACTACCAGACTTCTAGAACTAGCCTTTTGCAAGCAACGCAAGTGTTCCTGCATTCAGGTTTCTGCCTCGTTGCTGGTTTCAGCCATTTTTATGGATGAAACCCTGTGATTGCGCAGCAATCACAAATGAGGAAGTCGCCACCGTGCGTTCCTCGCAAGTGTGGTGGGTCGGCTGCGGTCCATTGGAACGCAGGGCGACGGAAGGTCCCCTCGCTCCAGCTGCCCCGGAGGGGCGAGTACACACAAGCCAAACTTGGGCAACGTAACTGCCACTCCGCAGTGTCCTGGAGTCTTCATCGTCGTCCTGATAGGCCCTTGCGGGTCCCGCTCTTGAGAGTCTCATCCGTCCGTCAAGGCTACTAGCCGCAGAAGGACGGCTGATGAGACCTCTGCGACAGCAGCCCAGGAATCAAGCCCAGTGGGCGACGATGACTGGTAAGCTGCGAACCGCTGTAAGGTGTCGATTCTTCAGTGGCTCAAGCCCAAAGTAAGGACACGATAGAGGGGCAGTGCAAACGCACTATGGTAGCTGCAACAAGCTTGACCCACGGGTCTGATTACAGCTTGTGGTACACCGTTTCTGCGGGGTGTGTTTTCAAAAACAATCAGCGCTCCGTCGCGTTTTTGAAAATATACCCCAAAGAGAACGGGAAAGGCCAACATTGCGAACACCATCAAAGTTGCCCGAATGGGCCTGCACCCATATTGGTAACGCACCGCACAAATCCCTCTTTCCACAAAAAAACGACTTGCGCTCTTTCTGCGCAAGTCGTTTCCTTTGCTCTCAATCCACATGTTTCCCATATTCCGCCACAGCCTCGTCATACTTGGCTGCAATCTCCGCCGGGGGTTCTTTATCCAGCAAGCTGAAGACCACAATGGCCAGCAGGGACAGGAAGAAGCCGGGGATGATTTCGTACACGCCGGTATAGGCGAAGAGGTTTTTCCAAATGAGGACGGTGGAGCCGCCCACCAGGATGCCGGCAAAGGCACCGTTGGTGGTCATGCGTTTCCAGTACAGGCTCAGGAGCACCAGGGGTCCAAAGGCGGCGCCAAAACCTGCCCAGGCGTAGGACACGATGGACAGGATCATGCTGTCGGGGTCCAGGGCCAGGATAATGGAGAAAATGGACACCAGGACAATCATCAGGCGGCTGACCTTCACCATTTCCCCGGCTTCGGCGTTCTTCCGGAGCACGGGCTTATAAAAGTCGGTGGTGAAGGAAGACGCAGCGACCAAAAGCTGGCTGCTGGAGGTACTCATAATGGCCCCCAAAATGCCGGAGGTGATGATGCCGGCCACAAAGGGGTGGTAGAACTGGGTGCTCAGTTTGATGAACACGGTTTCGGCAGCGGAGCCCTGAAGAATGGGTCCCAGGTACACCCGGCCGGCAAGACCTACCATTACGGACATGAACAGGGAGATGACCACCCAGGTCATGGCGATGTGGGTAGCCTGCTTGATTTCCCGGGGGTTCTCAATGGCCATAAAGCGCACCAGGATATGGGGCTGCCCAAAGTAGCCAAAGCCCCAGGCCAGCAGGGATACAATGGCGGTCAGGCTAAGAACGCTGCCGTCGGCGCCCTTGATCAGGCTGAAATAGTTGGGGCTGATGGCGTTCAGCCGGGCGATGGTGGGCCCCACACCGCCTACGTAGTAGATGGCGGTAATGGGCACAATCAGCACGGAGAAGAACATCAGAAAACCCTGGAACATATCGGTCCAGCACACGGCGGCAAAGCCCCCCACCATGGTGTAGAACACTACGATGCCGGCGGTCACCACCAGGCTCATGGTATAGTCCCAGCCGAACACGGTTTCAAACAGCTTGCCCCCGGCTACGAAGCCAGAGGAGGTGTAGATCAGGAAAAAGATGAAGATAAAAACGGAAGACGCAATCCGCAGTTTTTTCTGCTTGTCCTGAAACCGGTTGTCAAAGTACTCGGGCAGGGTAATGGAGTTGCCCAGGTGCTGGGTGAAAATCCGCAGCCGTTTGGCTACCAGCTCCCAGTTGGCCCAGGTGCCCAAAATCAGCCCAATGGCAATCCAGGCCGCGCTGATGCCGGCCAGGTACGCATACCCCGGCAGCCCCATGAGCATCCAGCCGCTCATGTCGGAGGCCTCTGCGCTCATGGAAGTCACCCAGGGGCCCAGTGCCCGTCCCCCCAGGGCATACCCTTCCATGTCGTCATTCTTTTTGTAGGAAACCAGGCCGATACCGATCAATATGGCGAAGTAAATGACCAGTGCGGCGATTGTACTCCAGGTTGCTTCCAAAATGCCACGTCCTTCCTCATCGTTTGAAAAGATTTAGTAAAATGTTAGTGAAATGAATAAATCACATTATAACGTAGATTTGGAATTAGCGCAAGGAATTTTGTGAAAGTGTAACGTGCCATTTCTGCTGTGCGGACGGACGCCACGCAGGTCAGTCATCCAGCACGGTAAGTTTGTGGCCATTGGTATCAATGCGGCCCTGGTTGTCCAGGCTGGACACGGTGGAATCCCCGGTAAGCTTCCAGACGGCACCCTTGGCAATGGTCACGTCAATGCCGCTTTCCTGGGTGCTGCCCTGGTTGTTTTCCTGGAGGATAATGGCGCCCTTGTACTCCGTGCCCGGGTTCAGGGTCAGGTCCAGATGGGAAATGGAATCCACCACCATATCCCCCTTGAGCTTCTGGTTGGTGGCAGTGACAGTAGCCTGGCCGCCGTTGCTGCCAGCCTTCCCCCAGCCCCGTTTGCCGCTGTTGCCCACAATCCGGAGCAGGGCCCCGTCCCCGTGGTTTTCAATCTCCACGCCGGACAGGTCAATGTGGCAGGACGTATTGGTGACGTAAATCACGTCCCCCCGGTGGGAGATCAGCCTGCCCCCGGTCATGGCAAAGTCCGAGGTGCCCTCCTCTGCGTCCCCGCTCATGGATTGGTAGATCATCACCGTATGGACGTTTTCCTCCCGGATGGTATTAGGTCCCATGACCCGCACGTCCGGCATATTGCCTTCCAGCTCGCAGTCCTTCAGGTGAATCTGGTTCATGCCCTCAATGACGGCCCCCTCGGAATTCTTGGCCTGGAGTTTGGCCTTGGTCACCGTAATGGCCGCCGTGGAATAAATAGCCGGAGAACCGTAGCCGCTGGTGGTAAAGCGGCCCCCGGTCACATTCACCGTGCCCCCGCCCCGGTCGGAACGAATGGCGGCAGAGGAGTCGCCGGTGGTAGCCAAGTCCAGACCTGTGGCCTTGGTGGTGCCCCCGCCGGTGGTCTGGATACCCCCGGAATTGTTGCCGGTGGTGCGGATGGTCACGTGGTCCGCCAGCACCTGGGTACCCTCCCCGTAGCTGAAGAGCCCGTTGCCGTTTTTGGCAGAAGACGTAATCTTGCCCCCTACCACGGACAAATGCGCCCCGTCCGTAGCCAGCACCGCAGCGTTGAGCCCGTAAAAGTCCCCCTGCTCCGTGCTGGTAGAGTCCCCGGCGGCCTTGTCCACCCGGACCCCTTCCAGAGTTACCCCCCGGCCCGTTACCCGGAGCGCATTCTGGTCCTGCTCCTTGGACTGGTATTTCTGGTCCCGGTATACCCCGGCCTTGGTTAAAGTCGCAGCCGCAGAGCCCTGGTTAAAAGACTGATTGCCCAGCCCCTCAGGCGGTGCCCCCAGGGGCAACCCCTCAGGCGGATTCCCCAAAGGAACACCCAGCTGGTTCCCCAGCGGCGTACCCGGCCCCGGCAGCTTCCCCGCCGCCCCAATAGACGCCGGCATCGCAGGCGCCCCAGGAGCCGTGGAAGACGCCGCATACACCGCAGGCGCAGCGGACAAAATCGACAACACACAAAGCAAAGATAATTTATGGTGCAAAGAAGAAATAGAATGCATGGTAATACCCCCTCAGTAGAAAGTAACAAGATAAGTATAAACCTAGAATATGAAGAATGCATGAACTAGATATTTTTTTGCGTTGGTGCGGTCTGCGAACCTGAAGTGTGCTGGTGCCGGGAATCCTCGAGCGGTTCGCCGTATTCCGTTCGCCTTCACCCTGCGGGTTCGGCTCACGGACGGCTATCGCAGGGGTCGTATATTCCATTTCTCTGCGGCCAAGGACTTGAGAAATGGATACGACTCCCTTAGTCAGCCTGTGGCGACAGCTCCCCCAGCGGTTCGCGGCTCGCTGCGCAGCTGCGTCCTGGAACTTCCCCAGTCAGCTCATAGCGCTGACAGCCCCTTCACGCTTGAAGGGGCCAGACCAATCCCGCTATCGCATGGGCCTTATTGACCAAACATCCGTGGGATGTTTGGATGCGGCCGCATAAAGTGAGGAGCCTTTAAAGGTTGGTGCGGTCTGCGGGGTGTAGTGCAGGTCTGACCCTCCGGGCGCCCCTATTGCCGCTTTACGGCATTTCCCCAAGGGGAAAGTTCGTCCCCTTTTGGGGCTAGTGCAAGAAGGACGGTAGCTCAACTACGGAAAAATTGCCCAAGGGCAATTTTTTGCTGCAGAAAACTCTGTACCGGATTTTTGGTCGATGTTCTCAACGGGTGTAGTGCAGGCATCCTACTTTTGAACCCCATCCTTGCCCCGCTTTATGACTGGAGCGGGGCGTTCCTTCCCCTTCTCCTGTTCGCATAGCGAACAGGTAAGTGGAAGGCAAATGCGGCCGGAGGCCGCGAAAACCGCGATTAGTCAACAAAACATTACATTGCGTTCCTAAATTTAAGTTTTTATGAACACAATGTGGGTGTGGATAAGAAGTATAAAGTCTATTGTTATTGCGAATTTTGTAGAGAAGTTGACCTCGCGCGCATGCGGGCGCAGGTGGCGCCGGGAGGCGACGGAGAGTGCTCCGCTGCGGCCGAAGGACGCTAAATACTTGGTTAAACTTCCTTCGTCAGCCCCCTTTCCACCACCCTACGGGTGATTCCCCTTCCCCGTAAATGGTATGCTATGAATAAAGTAGACTGGCATATAGTTAAACATCCTGGATTCGT
>NZ_QRMX01000052.1:0-5931 GCF_003472805.1 Acidaminococcus sp. AM05-11
TATGCCAGTCTACTTTATTCATAGCATACCAGTTTGCAGAAGGCTTACTAGGCATCACTGGTCGTGTGCTGAATAGGGGATAGTGTGGAAATGTAGGTAGTTGCCCCATCCTGCAATGCCGGTGGCATTGCTTCCTTCCCCGCCTTGGAATGTTGTTGGGCGGAGAAGGCAGGCGGCCGGGGGCCGATAAAACATGGAAAAATCGCTGGACGGCTTGAGTATTGGTGCGGTCCGCGAACCTGAAGTGATGTGGTTCGGGGTATCCACTCAGCGGTTCGCCGTATTCCAATCAGCTACGTCCTGACGGACTTGCTTCTTGGACGGCTATCGCATGGGCCTTATTAACCAAACATCCTTTGGAAAATTGTGGGGATGTTTGGATGCGGCCGCAAGCGGTTCGCCGTATTCCGTTCGCCTTCACCCTGCGGGTTCGGTTCACGGACGGCTATCGCAGGGGTCGTATATTCCATTTCTCTACGGCCGGAGGCCTTGAGAAATGGATACGACTCCCTCAGTCATCCTGCGGTGACAGCTCTCCCAGCGGTTCGCGGCTCGCTGCGCAGCTGCGTCCTACGGACTTGCTTTGCAGGCCGCTATCGCATGGGCCTTATTGGCCAAACATCCGCTGGAGACTTTGCGGATGTTTGGATGCGGCCGCATAGTGGTTCGCTGCTAGCCAGGCGGCGTCGCCCTGCGGGCTTGCCTTCTGGGCAGCTATCACAGGGGTCGTATATTCCATTTCTCTACGGCCAAGGCCTTGAGAAATGGATACGACTCCCAGAGGCGAGAGCTATGGGCGCCCGCTGGGCAGGAGGGGGTAAAAAGCTTTATGGATTAAACTTCTATCGTCGCCTTACGGCGACACTTCCTTCACTCTTGCAGGAAGCGTTCAGGCCACCACTGATCGTGTGCTAATTGGGGGCTAGTACTGAAATGTAGGTAGTTGCCCCATCCTGCAATGTCTGCGGCATTGCTTCCTTCCCCGCCTTGGAATGTTGTTGGGCGGAGAAGGCAGGCGGCCGGAGGACGCTAATACTTGGTTGGCCCTCCGGGGTTTCTCTATCGGCACCTGTGGTGCCACTTTCCCCTTTGGGGAAAGCTTGTCCCCATCTGGGGCTAGTGCGGGGCGTTAGGTAGCTCAACTACAGAAAAATTGCCTGAGGCAATTTTTTGCTGTAGAAAACTCTGTAGCGGTTTTTGGTCGTGGAGTCCATGGGGGTAGTGTGGGGCGTTATGCGTTTCCTGCCATATTTTTCTCTTCAACTATTTGCGTCGGGCTCTGGAAATAGTCTATAATAGGTTGATGCTACTTTTGTGGCGATATTCTATGAGGGAGGAACTTTTATGGGTGGGCATGTGCTTGGTTTGATTCACACGATTACTGCGCTGGATGTGTTGGATATCCTGGTAGTGGCGTTTTTCTTAAATAAATTGTATTTGATGTTGAAGAATACGCGGGCGGCGTCTTTGGTCAAGGGGCTGTTGATGCTGCTGGTGATTATGTTGATCAGTAAGTGGCTGAATTTGTATGTGATCAACTGGATTTTGGAAAAGTTTATGACGGTGGTGATGATTGCGCTGCCGGTGGTTTTTCAGCCGGAGCTGCGGCGGGCGCTGGAGCAGATTGGGCGGGGGAAGTTATTCCGCCGGAGTACGGTGCTCAATGAGGAAGAAATCGAGAATATGCTGGAGGCGGTGGCGACTACGGCAGATGATTTGAGCCGGAACAAGATTGGGGCGCTGATTGTTTTCGAGCGGGAGACGGGTCTGGACGACTATATTGAGACGGGGATTCAGATTGATGGTTTAATCAGTACGGCTCTTTTTGAAAATATTTTTATTCCCAATACGCCGCTGCATGATGGGGCGGTGATTATCCGGGGAAACCGGATTGCGGCGGCGAGTTGCCTACTGCCTCTGACGGAGGCGCGGAATTTGAGTCAGGAGCTGGGTACGCGGCACCGGGCGGCGATTGGTCTGTCTGAGCAGACGGATGCGCTGGTGCTGGTGGTGAGTGAGGAAACGGGTGCGGTTTCTCTGGCTCGTGGGGGTGCTCTCCAACGGTATTTGACGCACCGGGATGTGCGGGATCTTTTGCGGCCGGTGATGAAGCAGCCGATGCTCAATTGGAAGGATTCGATTCGGCTGAAGTTTGAGGCGCTGCGCAAGCACAAGGACGAGGGGCAGAAAGGGGATGACTTCCATGATAACCCAAAAGCATAATGATGAGGGGGCCAACAAGCGGAATTCCTGGTTTGTGCGGGTGATGGCGCTGGTGGTGGCCTGCATTTTGTGGGTGTATGTCATGAATGAGCAGAACCCGATTACCACGAAGACGTTCCGGGTGCCGCTGGCGGCCAACAATTTGGCGGAAGATATGGTGGTAAAGGATATGCCGGAGACGGTGAATGTGAAGGTGAGTGGTACGCGTTCGCAGATTGCGGTGCTCCGGGAGGGGGATATTAAGGCGTATATCGACTTTACGGACGCTCCCAAGGGGATGAATACGTACAATGTGATGGCTACGGTGCGGATGGGGGAAGTGGCGGAGGTCACGCCGAGTCTGCTGCAGCTGGAAACGGATTCTCTGGCGGAGAAGTCTGTGGAGGTGGAGCCGCGGATTGTGGGGGTTCCCAACAGTGGGGTGACGGTGAGTCATATGGACCTGAATCCGGCTAAGGTGACCATCCGGGGGGCCAGTGCCCGGATTGCGGAGGTGGCCAAGGTGCTGGTGATGGTGGATATCAGCAACAAGGACCAGAATTTCACGTCGGATGCTACGGTGGTGGCTGTGGACAAGACGGGCCGGGAGATGTATGATGTGAAGGTTGTGCCGTCCAAGGTGAAGACTACGGTGACCATTGTGCGGCAGTTGGGTACCAATGATTTCCCCATTAAGGCCAATATGTCGGGGCAGCTCCCGGCTGGGGTGACCATTGCCAATGTGAAGTTAACGCCTGCCACGGTGAAGCTGACGGCGGAACCGGCGGTTTTGGGCAATATTAAGGAGATTCAAACGGCTCCGATTGTGTTGACGAATATTACCAGCGATGTGGAGCTGAAGATGCCGCTGCAGATTCCTGACCAGGTTCTGGCGGACACCCACAGTGTGCTGGTGGAAATTACGCTTACGAAAGCTCCGGAGGGACAAAGTGCAGCAGCAAAAAACAGTAGTTCTACGAATCAATAATATCCGGGTGGGGCTGGACAGCAGGCAGGGCCTGCCCCAGCTGCTTTCCCGGAAGCTCCGTTTGCCGGAGGGCAGCATCGGGAAGGTACGGGTGCTGCGGAAGGCGGTAGATGCCCGGCACAAAAGCAGTATTGTGCTGGTGTACCATCTGCTGGCGGAGCTGCGTATCAGTGAAGGGCAGAAGGCGGAGCTATTAAAGGATCCGCAGATTAGTGAATGGGAAGAGAAGCCGGAACCGGTGCCGGTATTTGGCACGGAAGGGCTTGCCAGCCGGCTTATTGTGGTGGGGCTGGGGCCTGCGGGGCTTGTGGCGGCGCTGGAGCTGGCCAAGTACGGGTACGCGCCTATGGTGGTAGAGCGGGGCCGGGATTTGGCCCACCGGATTCGGGACGTGGAGACGTTCTGGAAGACGGGGAAGCTGGACCCGGTGAGCAATGTGCAGTTTGGGGCCGGGGGTGCCGGGACGTTTTCTGACGGGAAGCTGACCACCCGGGTGAATGACCCGATTATGGGGCATTTGCTCCAGTTGTTTGTGGATGCGGGGGCGCCGGAGGAGATTCTCACGGAACAGAAGCCTCACGTGGGCACGGACAAGCTGCGGATTATGGTGACGGGGCTGATTCACCAGATTAAGGCTTACGGGGGCACGGTGCGCTACGAAACCCAGGTGACCAATGTGCGCCGGGATGCGGCCGGCGGTCTTACGGAAGTGGAGCTGAACGGCCAGGAATGGGTGAAGTGCCAGGGGCTGGTTCTGGCCTGCGGCCATTCGGCTCGGGATACGTACCAGATGCTGCTTGCCCGGGGCGTCCATTTGGAGGCCAAGGCGTTTGCGGTAGGTGTGCGGATTGAGCACCAGCAGGAGCTGATTAACCGGGCCCAGTATGGGAAGTTTGCCAAGCACCCCAAGCTGGGGGCGGCGGACTATGCGCTAGTGTACCACGACAAGGCTACGGGCCGGGCGGTGTATTCGTTCTGTATGTGCCCGGGGGGCCAGGTGGTGGCGTCTGCTTCGGAACCGGGGGGCGTGGTGGTCAACGGGATGAGCCCGTTCCTGCGGGATACGGGGCTGGCCAACAGTGCGCTGGTGGTGAATGTGGACCCCAAGGATTTCCCGCCGGGGCCGCTGGGGGGTATGGAATTCCAACGGAAGTACGAGCGGCTGGCCTATGGGGTCAGCAAGGATTACCGGGCTCCGGCCCAGTCTTCCCGGAGCTATCTGGAAGGGACGGCGCCGGACCTGAAGGTGCCGTTTAAGCCCAGCTACCGGCCGGAACTGGTGGCGGCGGACCTGAAGAAGGTGCTGCCCCAGGCGGTGGCGGAAACGCTCCAGCATGGGCTGGGGGTGTTTGACAGGAAGCTGCCGGGGTTTGGGACCCAGGGGCTGCTGATTGGGGTGGAAACCCGGACGTCAGCGCCGGTGCGGATTGTCCGTGGTGAAAGCGGGGAGTCTGTGAACTGTCCGGGGCTGTACCCGGCCGGGGAAGGGGCTGGCTATGCGGGGGGCATTATGAGTGCCGCCATGGACGGGTATCATCAGAGTCATCGGCTTATGGCCCGTTTTGCCAAACCTGTGCTATAATAAGAACGCTATGGAAAGTATTCCAACAGGCACCCCCTGGGTGCGATACTAAGTGAACCATGAGGAGATGCGATTTATGGAAAACGTAACGATTATTACAGGACACAAGAATCCGGACACGGACTCTATTTGCTCTGCCCTGTCTTATGCCTATGTGAAGACCCAATTGGGTGAGAAGGTGGAAGCTTGCCGGGCTGGGAATGTGAACCCGGAAACCCAGTATGTGCTGGATTACTGGAAGGTGGACGCTCCCCGGCTGAACACGGAACTGGCGGAAGGCCAGGACGTGATTCTGGTGGACCACAATGAGCTGAGCCAGGCTGTGGACGGCTTCAGCAAGGCCAATCCTCTGGAAATTATCGACCATCACCGGATGGGCGGCATTGTGACGGCCAATCCTCTGATGGTACGGATCCAGCCGGTGGGCTGCACGGGCACCATTATTTACAATATTAGTGTGGAAAAGAACGTAACGCTGACCCCGACCATTGCGGGGCTGCTGTTCTCTGCCATTAGTTCTGATACGCTGTACTTCAAGTCCCCGACTACCACGGAAAAGGACAAGGAAGCGGCTATGGCGCTGGCGAAGATTGCCGGGCTGGAAGATCCGCAAAAGTACGCTATGGATATGCTGCAGGCTGGCTCTGCCATCAACTCTCTGAGCCCCAGCGCTATCTGCCACGGGGATATGAAGGAATTTGATTTCCCTCAGGGCAAGGTAACGGTGGCTCAGATCAACGTGATGGACGGGGAAAAGGCCAAGGCAAAATGGCCGGCGCTGCAGGGTGCTTTGCAGGATATGGTGGACCAGTGTGAAGCGGACACTACGCTGCTGATGGTGACGGATATTATCAATGAGGTGACGGAACTGTTGTGGGCTGGAAAGAACGCTGAGGTGCTGGACAAGGCGTTTGGCCAGCGGGAGGCTGACGGGCATTATCATCTGCCTGGGGTGCTGTCCCGGAAGAAGCAGATTGTGCCGCCGTTGACGAAGGCGTTTCAGGAATAGTATTGCATTAAGATGAAATCAGGCCGTGCAGGGTGCACGGCCTGATTTGTTTTGTGGTGGTGCGGTCCGCGGACCTGAAGTGATGTGGTATCGGGGCATCCACTCTCAGTCATCCACTAGCGTGGCTGCCAGCTCTCCCCTCGTATGATA
>NZ_QRMX01000053.1:0-5914 GCF_003472805.1 Acidaminococcus sp. AM05-11
GAAGGGGAAGGAAGCAATGCCGCAGGCATTGCAGGTTGGGGTTCCCAACCAAGTCGCCCGGAGGGCCACTACCTACATTCCCGCACTATCCCCATTCAGCACACGACCAGCAGCGGCCTAGACCGCCTTCTGCAAACGTTGCGGTCGCGTCCAAACAGCGCTACAGGTATTCCAAAAGCTGTTTGGTATACGCGAGCCATGCGACAGCCGTCCAGGAATCAAACCCGTAGGGTGCTGATGACTGGAATACGGCGAACCGCTGAGAAGGTGTCGCCGCAAGGCGACGATAGAAGTTTCCCCCCATCTGCCCAGCGGGCGCCCATAGTTCCAACCACTAGAAGATCTGTCACCGCAGGCTGACTGAGGGAGTCGTATCCATTTCTCAAGGCCCCCGGCCGTAGAGAAATGGAATATACGACCCCTGCGATAGCTGCCCAGGAATTGAGCCTGCAAGGCGAAAATGACTGGCTAGCAGCGAACCGCTGAGTGGATACCCCGAACCACATCACTTCAGGTCCGCTGACCGCACCAACCAAAAACAGCATTCTGTATCGCTTTTTACTCAAAAGCGATACAGAATGCTGTTTTTCTCATACACTTCTACACTCTACTTCCCCATCCCACTGGCCAGCGCCACCGCATACACCCGCTCCGCCCCAGCTGCCTTCAGCACCCGGGCCGCTTCTTCCACCGTGGTCCCGCTGGTCACAATATCGTCCGCCAGCACCACTACCGGCGGCACGCTGCACCCCGGCACCAGCCCCAGCGAGCCCCGGATATTCTCCTTCCGGGCCTCCACCGACAGTGCGTACTGGGGCAGCGTAGGCCGCATGCGCCGCAGCACCGGCAGCCACACAAACCCCCGCTGACCACACCAGCCCCGGAAAATCTCCTCCGGGATGTCGTACCCCCGCTCCTTCCGCCGCCCTTCGTCCGTGGGAATGGGCACCACCGCCACCGCCCGGGCCAGTTCCGGCCCCCAGTTCAGCAGCGCCTCCTGCTCCATCCCCCGGGCCCACTCATAGGCCAGCGGCGCCAGCACTTCCCGGCGGCGCCCAAACTTGGCCTGGTGCAGCCCTTCCCGGATGCCCCCTTCATAATGAAAGAGAAAAAACAACCCGTCCAGGTGCCTGCACCCCACACTTTCCGGCACCACCGTCCTGGGCTCCAGGAGCCCCGCCCGGCACGCCGGACACAGCAGCCCTTCCTCCTGGACCTGGGTCCCGCAGCCCGGACAGCTCCGGGGGTAAAAAATATCCAGCAGCAGCCGTTTCAGTTCCTGCCACATACCTTACCTCCAGCCCTTATTCCTTGTCCCGGTCCCCCTGCTGCAGCCGCTCTGCCAGGAGGGAGTACCGCTTCCGGGTCTTGTCGTTTTCCACCGCCGTCCGCATGGCCTTCCGGCTTCCCGCCAGATGCACCTGCTGCCGGGCCCGGGTAATGGCCGTATAGAATAAATTCCGCTGTAACATAATGTAGTGACTGTTCACCAGCGGCATGATTACCACCGCGTACTCACTGCCCTGGGACTTGTGCACACTCATAGCGTAGGACAGCCGCAGCTCCTCCGCTTCCGCCCCCTCGTAGCTCACCAGATCCCCTTCCGGCCGGTCCGGGAACGACACCGTCACCGTCCGCCCCAGGATCCGCACCACCTGGCCAATATCCCCGTTAAATACATTCTTTTCGTAGTTGTTCCGCAGCTGCATCACCTTGTCCTTCTCCCGCAGCTCCACGAACCCCATTTTCAGCTCCGCCTTCTGAGGAGACGGCGGATTCACCCGCTGCTGGATCAGCCGGTTCAGATTCTCCACCCCGCACAGATTCTTGTGCATAGGGCTCAGCACCTGCACCCCCTGGAGCGGATTGTGGGCATACAGCTTGGCATACAAATCCACCACATACTCCATGGTCTGCTCCTCCGTGGGAAATTCCGCAAAAGTAAAATCCTTCTCCCCTTCCCACACCGGCATCATTCCCTGGTTGATTCTGTGGGCATTGCGCACAATGGGACTCAGCTCCGCCTGCCGGAACACATTCTCCAGCCGCACAATAGGCATGGTCCCGCTGCGGATAATATCCGACAGCACCGACCCCGGCCCCACACTGGGCAGCTGGTCCACGTCCCCCACCAGAATCAGCCGGCAGCCCAGGGGCAAAGCCTTCAATAGATTGTACATCAGCACAATATCCATCATGGACGCCTCGTCCACAATCACCGCATCGGCCTCCAGCGGATTGTCCTCGTTCCGGCCCCAGAAAGAATCTTCCCCATTGGGCGTATATTCCAGCATCCGGTGCACCGTCAGCGCCGGCTGCCCCGCCGATTCCGTCAGCCGCTTGGCCGCCCGGCCCGTAGGCGCCGCCAAAAGAATCTTGCACCCCGCCTGCTGCATCACCGACAGGATACCCTTGATAACCGTCGTCTTACCAGTACCAGGACCACCGGTCAGCACAAACACCCCGTGCTCCACACTGGTCTTCACCGCTTCCGCCTGTTCCGGCGCCAGCTGGATATCCTCCGCCTTTTCCCATTCCTGGATAATCTTCTGGTAATCCACCTTCCACAATGAGTTCACATTGTCCCGCAGCGCCAGCAGCCGGTGGGCCACCCCACGCTCCGCCCGGTACAGATATTCCGGATACACACAGATATGGTCCCCGGCGTCCTCCGTCCGCAGCAGCCCCTGCTCCAGCAACTTGTCAAACACCTGCTTCACTTCCAGCGCCGGCACCTGCAGCACCTGGCTGGCCATCTTCACCAGCCACTCGTCCGGCACACAGGTATGCCCCTGGTTGGCCCCCTGGAGCAGCGTATAGTACAGCCCCGCCTTCAGCCGCTCCTCGCTGAGCTCATCAAAGCCCATGTTCTGGGCCAGCCGGTCCGCCGTCCGAAACCCGATGCCTTCCGCATCTTCCGCCAGACAGTACGGATTGTTGCTGATCCGGGTAATGGCCGTATTGCCGTACAGCGCCTGGATTTTTCCCGCAAAATTGGCACTGATTCCGTGACTTTCCAGGAAAAATACCAGCTCCCGGCTGTCCCGCAGCTCCCCGTAGGACGCCACAATCCCTTCCGCCTTCTTCTTGCCGATGCCCGGCACTTCCCGCAGCCGCTCCGGTTCCTTGTCCAGCACCTCCATGGTCTTGTCCCCAAAGTGCTCCACAATCCGCTTGGCCATCACCGGCCCCACACCCGTGAGAACCCCGCTGCCCAGCATCTTGATCATGGCCTGGGTCCCCGTAGGCGTCAGCGCCTTCCAGCTGGCCGCCTGGAACTGCCGGCCAAACCGCGGATGCTCCGTCCATTGTCCCGTCAGCTCCACCTGCTCACCTGCAAACGGCGGCTGCCCCTTGTACACAATGGTAATGGTCCCCACTTCCCGGTTTTCACCCCGAAAAACAGCAAAGCCGCCGTCTCCCGATTGGAACACAATATTCTTGATAGTTACTTGTAAGATTGCTGCTTCTGCCATTTCACACCTCTGCTGAACAAATATCCCTTTTATTATAACATAAGTTCTTGTTTCTTTTGACAGGCATAACCGGATTACGATATAATATAAGCACTGCGTATAATGTATAAAATTGGACGATTGATGAAGAAACTTGAACTGAATAAAGGATGTGGAAACCTGTGATAGGTAAAGGAACCCAGGTCGCACTGGACATGTATCGCTGTCTGGAAGATGTGGTCTACGACAAAGACAAAATCAAGGCCATTTTGGAAATGGCAGCCCAAAAATTCGACATGCGCGAACTGGCCGTCCATCTGACGGATAATGAAATGGATGAAGAATTTTGCTACGTAATGCTCTGTGACAACGGTCACATTTTCCTGCACGTATTCCCCGCCCAGGGCTACGCTGCAGCAGACGTATTCACCCTGGATTCCGGGGCCGACCCCGAAGAACTGGCCATCTTCCTGCGCAAGGAATTTGGACCCGACCAGGCCAAACTCACCATGATTACCCGCGGCGACTTCGGTAACGTCAGCGACATGAAACCCCGCCGGCAGAAAATTGTCAAACCCATTCGCCGGGCAAAAAATGCCGGGGCCACCCTGAAGAAATTCATGATGCTGAACAAGAATTCTTCAAACTAACCCCTTAAAAAGAGGCTTCCATAGCCTCTTTTTTCACTATAGGACAGAAAAGGATGTATGGAGTATGAACTATTTGCTATGGGATATCGACGGTACCCTGCTGCTCACCAACTACGCAGGCGTCTCCGCCATGAAGGCCACCATCAACGACCTGTACGGACTGGACAACTTTGAATTTACCTACAGCATGGCCGGCCGCACAGATACCTATATCGCCCGGAAAGCCATCACCGGCATCCAGGGCCACTGCACCCAGGAAGAAGTGGAAACCATGCTGCAGGCCTACGCCAAACGCCTGCCGGATTTCCTGGTAGCCAAAAAAGGCCACCTGCTCCCCCACGTCAAAGAAAGCCTGGAATGGGCAGAGAAAACCCCCGGCTACACCTCCCTGCTGCTCACCGGCAACTGCGAACCCGCAGCCCGCTCCAAACTGTCCTACTTCGGCATCGGAGGCGATTTCGACTACAGCCTCAGCGCCTTTGGCGAAATCAGTGAACTCCGAGACGACCTGTCCACCGCCCTGTGGCACAAAATCAAAGCCCAGGACCCGGACGTCACCCCCTCCCAGCTCATCGTCATCGGCGATACCCCCCACGACATAACCTGCGCCGCCGCCATCGGCGCCCGCAGCCTGATTATCCTCACCGGCTCCAGCTACACCCGGGAAGACCTGGAAGCCTGCCACCCCTGGAAAATCATCCAGGAACTTCCCGCAGACCCCCAGGAACTGGCAGCAGCCCTAGCCTAGGAAGGAGGCAGCCTATGAAACTCAAATCCCTACTGCTGGGCCTTGGCCTGGCATTCAGCGTCACCACCAGCGCCCTGGCCTTTTCCCAGGCCGACGTGGATAAGCTCAATAACACCGGCTCCTGCCCCGGCGGAGACCTGCGGGGCGCCTACCTCCACGGCGCAGACCTGACCGGCGCAGACCTGACCGGCGCAGACCTCAGCTACGCCAACCTGTCCAGCGCCGTCTTGGAAAACGCCAAACTCCAGCACGCAGACCTGGAAAAAGCCAACCTGTGGAACGCCTACATGGCCGGCGCCAAACTGGACTACGCCAACCTGACCAACGCCAACCTGGCTCATACCGTACTAAACCGCAGCTCCCTGGTAGGCATCACCGGCTACCGCGCCAACTTTACCCATGCCCTCCTCACCTTCTCCAACCTCTATACCGCCGACCTGAGAGAAAGCACCTTCGACTACGCCAACGCCTCCCTGGCCAACTTCTACTCCGCCAACCTGGCAAGAAGCTGGTTCTTTAATACCCAGCTCCGCGGCGCCAACCTGACCAGCGCCAATTTGTACAACGCCAAAATCAACGGCGCCACCATGGTAGAAGCCATCCTGAGAAGCGCCAACCTAAGAAGCGCCATCTTGGACGACAGCAACCTCAGCAAAGCCGATCTGACCCACGCCACCTTCGACGACGCCAGCCTCCTCCATACCAATTTAGAAGATACCAAATTCAACGCCTCCGACCTGGACACCGTCTATCGAAAATAAACCAAATAACCAAACCCATATAGTAAAAAACCAGCCAGACAAAATGACCCCATTTTGCCTGACTGGTTTTGTTTAGATAGGAACGAAGTAAGCAATGCCACAGGCTTTGCAGGTTAGAAGAACTGCCTACATTTCAGCACTAACCCCATTCAGCACACGACCAGTAGTGGCCTAAGAATGCCTCTTTCAAGCGTGAAAGAGGTGGCAGCCGCTAGGCTGACGGAGAAAGTTCAATTCAATGGCCCAGAGGGCGCCCATAGCTCTCGCCTTTAGCATTCTGGTAATATGTCAAGCATATTT
>NZ_QRMX01000054.1:0-5117 GCF_003472805.1 Acidaminococcus sp. AM05-11
ATAAAAGAAGGATGGCAGAAATCTGCCATCCCACAATAAAACGTGAAGAGCCATTTTTGCTGTAGAAAACTCTGTAGCGGTTTTTGGTCGTGCGGTCAAGGGACTTCCTGGTGCTGGTGCGGTCCGCTTTTCACAGTCTCCTTTTAAACACAAAAATCCCCTGCCGGGTGGCCGGCAGGGGATTAATTGTTTCCGAATATTTACTTATTCTTCGTCTTTGGGAACCATGTCGGAGGCTTTCAGGGTGCCTCCTTTGGCTCTTTGGGCAAATTCTGCGGTGGCGGTGAACAGTACGTCGCTGCTGCTGTTCAGGGCGGTTTCGCAGGCATCTTCCAATACGCTGATGATGAAGCCAACGCCGACTACCTGCATGGCGATATCGTTGCCAATCCCGAAGGAAGCGCAGGCTACGGGGATCAGCAGCAGGGAGCCGCCGGCTACGCCGGAAGCGCCGCAGGCACCAATGGTGGAAACGATGCACAGGAGCAGGGCGGTGAGCATATCCACGTTGATGTTCAGGGTGTTGGCAGCTGCCAGGGCCAGTACGGAAATGGTGATGGAAGCACCGGCCATGTTAATGGTAGCACCCAGAGGAATGGAGATGGTGAAGGTATCCGGGTTCAAGCCCAGGCGATGGCACAGGGACAGGTTTACCGGAATGTTGGCGGCGGAGCTGCGGGTGAAGAAGGCATACACGCCGGATTCTCTCAGGGTGGTCCAAACCAGAGGATAGGGGTTCTTGTGGACGTTCAGGTACACAATCAGAGGATTGATGACCAGGGCAACCAGGAAGTAGGAGCCCAACAGTACGCCCAGGAGTTTTACGTAGGACAGCAGGGCGCCCAGGCCGCTGGCACCGATGGATTCGGCTACCAGGCCCATAATGCCGAAGGGAGCGAAGCGGATTACCCAGCTGACGGCGATGGCAATGCCTTGGGCCAGGTCTTCAAATACGGCCTTGCTTTTGTCACCCACGGTGTTGTGGAGTGCCAGCCCCAGGAAAATGGCCCAGGCCAGGATTCCGATGTAGTTGGCGGTCAGCAGGGCGTTTACCGGGTTGTCTACCACGTTCAGAATCAGGGTGTGGAGGACTTCTGCGATGCCGCTGGGAGGAGCAACTTTGGTGTCAGCCAGCTGCAGGGACAGGGTCACGGGGAACAGGAAAGACATGGCCACCCCTACCAGGGAAGCGGCAAAGGTCCCGATGATGTACAGTTTGATGACGGGTTTCATTTGGGTGTCGCCGTTGTCTTTTCTCTGAATCATGGCGTTCATGACCAGGATAAACACCAAAAGCGGTGCGATGCCCTTCAGGGCCTTGACGAACAGATCACCGAAAATGCCCACAAACGGAATGGCTCCGGGAGCGAAGCTGGCGATGAGGATGCCGATGACCAAGCCTACAGCAATTTGCTTGATAATCGGTGTGTGCTTCAGGTAATACAAAATGGCATTCATACGATGAACTTCCTTTCTCTGGATAAAATAAGTAAAAGAACATAACCTAGTATATCAAAATAAAAAATAAATACAATAGTATTTGTAGATAAATCTAGAGTTCTAAAAAAATTACATTTCAGCTAAAATAGAACGAGAAATGTTCTATTTATCATTGGATTGAGAAAGTATAAAGACATCCATCCATAAATTGTACACAGGGAACGGAAAAGTCGGGAGAAGAAAAGCAACGGTTTTTGATTTTCCGGCGGGATACTTGAAGAAAACTGCCAACCATAGTATATTTATATTATGTACGTTTGAACCGGAATGTCTTTTGGGAATATGCAGGCGCCGGTTCTGAAATAGAGAACAGGTGAGGAGATAAAATGAAAAAAATTATTCTGACCGGGGATCGTCCAACGGGCCATCTTCATGTGGGACATTATGTAGGTTCTTTGGCTGAGCGGGTGGAGCTGCAAAATTCTGGGAAGTTCGATGAGATTTATTTCATGATTGCGGACGCCCAGGCGCTGACCGACAATGCGGAGAATCCGGAAAAGGTACGCCAAAATATCTTGCAGGTAGCCCTGGATTACCTGGCAGTGGGCATTGACCCCAACAAGGCAACGATTTTTATCCAGTCCCTGATTCCGGAACTGTTTGAACTGACCACCTATTATATGGATTTGGTAACGGTGGCCCGGGTACAGCGGAATCCTACCGTGAAAAATGAAATCCAACAAAAGAATTTTGAAGCCAGCGTGCCCCTGGGCTTTTTCTGCTACCCGGTAAGCCAGGCAGCGGACATTACGGCTTTCCAGGCTACGGCGGTGCCGGTAGGGGAAGACCAGAAACCCATGCTGGAACAGTGCCGGGAGATTGTCCACAAGTTCAACAGTGTGTACGGGGAAACCCTGACCATGCCGGACATTGTGCTGCCCTCCAACAAGGCCTGCCTGCGGCTGCCGGGGCTGGACGGAAAGGCCAAGATGAGCAAATCCCTGGGCAACTGCATTTACCTGTCCGACGATGCGGCTACGGTAAAGCAGAAGGTGATGTCCATGTACACGGATCCTACCCATGTGCAGGTCAGCGACCCGGGCCACGTGGAAGGAAACCCGGTATTCACCTACCTGGATGCTTTCTCCAAGCCTGAACATTTCACCCAGTTCCTGCCGGATTACGCCAATCTGGACGAACTGAAAGACCATTACACCCGCGGCGGGCTGGGGGATATGAAGGTCAAGAAGTTCCTGAACAACGTACTTCAGGACGTGCTGACTCCTATCCGGGAACGCCGGGAGTATTGGGAACAAAGAAAGCCGGAAGTGGTGGAAATCCTCCGGGCCGGCACTGCCAAGGCAGAAGCCAAGGCTGCGGAAACCCTGAAGGATGTACGGGCTGCCATGAAAATCAACTACTTCGACGACGACAATCTGCTGCGATAAATTAGCCAACAGTATGAGAACACAGGCCCTCCTGGACAGGTATTCTGCTCCGGGAGGGTTTTTATCAGAAGGGAAGGGATCCATTTGGCCAAAACAACAACCAAAGATATGACCCAAGGCTCCATTTGGCGGCACTTGCTGTGGTTTGCCCTGCCGCTGCTGTTTGGGAACTTGTTCCAGCAGATGTACAATGCGGTGGACAGCGTGGTGGTGGGCAACTTTGTAGGGGGTGCCGCTCTGGGCGGGGTTACTACCGTTACGCCGGCCATCAACACCCTGGTGGGGTTTTTCATGGGGCTGAGCACCGGGGCCAGCGTAATCATTTCCCAGTATTTCGGGGCCCACGATGTGCCCAATCTGCGCAAGGCAGTGCATACGTCCCTGGTGGGGACGTTTCTTTTGAGTCTGGTATTCATGGTACTGGGGTGGAACATTACGCCGTTCCTGCTGGAATTTATGCGGACGGACGCCACCATTGTGCCGTATTCCACTACGTATCTGCGCATCTATTTCCTGGGCATTACCGGGCTGATGATCTACAATATGGGGTCCGCTATTTTGCGGGCGGTGGGGGACTCCAAGCGGCCGCTGTATTTTTTGATTTTTACGTCCGTGCTGAACGTGATTTTGGACCTGTTTTTTGTGCTGAAATTGCGTATGGCAGTGGCGGGGGTGGCTTATGCTACCATCCTGTCCCAGTTTATTTCCGCCTTCCTGGTGCTGGTGGTGCTGTTCCGCAGCCAGGAAGTGTACCGGCTGTCCTGGGCGGAAATGCGGCTGAACCTGACGATCTTAAAGAAAATCATTAACGTAGGGTTCCCAGCTGGGTTCCAGATGGCCCTGACGGCCTTTTCCAACGTATTTGTCCAGTCCTACATCAACTCCTTCGGCGCCGACAGTACGGCCGGCTGGGGAGCCTACTTCCGGATTGATATGTTTATCATCATGCCCATGCAGAGCATTGCCCTGGCCATTACCACCTTTACCGGGCAAAATGCCGGGGCCGGGAATTTGGAGCGGATTCGCAAAGGGGTATCCGTTTCCATCCGTATGGCTGTTTTGGCAACGGCCCTATTGTGTATTCCGGAATTTATCATTGCGCCCAACGTAATCCGGCTGTTTAACCAGGACCCAGGGGTAGTGGCCTACGGGACCTTGTTCATCCGGGTGAACTGCTTGTTTGATATTTTTGCCTGTATGAACCAGATTCACGCCGGTATGCTCCGGGGGGTGGGGGACGCCCGGGCGCCCATGTACATTATGCTGTTTTCCTTTGTGGTGTTCCGGCAGCTGTATCTGCTGATTATTACCCACATTACCGACTCCATTATCGCCGTGTCCTTTGGCTATCCCATTGGCTGGCTGATGTGCACCACCCTGCTGCGGCTCTACTACAGCTACAGCGGCTGGGAACGGAGGGTAAAGAAACCGGAACCGCATCATGCGGCGCTGGCCCACGAATAAGCTGAAGTCCTAAGCGGCTGACAAAACAAAAAAGGAGAGAACTTCTTAACGAGGTTCTCTCCTTTTTTGTGTGGGCCGTTTAGTAGGACTGGGCAGGGGCCTGGGGCTGCTGGGCAGCGGAAAGCGGGGGCTGGCCGGCGATAAATTCGTCGGAGTGGGGCAGTTTTTGGTTATCGGCTACGACCTTTTCCGTACCGGCTGCTACCGCTTTGGTGTAGTAGTCACATTTGAAGTTGATGACGTCCAGGGTCTTTTGCAGTTCGGCCATTTGGCGCTGGACTTCTTCCCGGCGTTTGAGAAACAGGTTCAGGCGTTCTTTCAGGGATGTATCTCCTTCCTGGACCCATTGGAAGAATTGGCGGATTTCCACAATGGACAGGCCGGCGCTTTTCAGGCACTGGATGATTTGCAGGGAACCCAGGTCTTTTTTCTGGAAAACCCGGTAGCCGGCTTCGCTGCGCTCCAAAAAGGGCAGCAGGCCCTGCTTGTCGTAGTAGCGCAGGGTGGTGGCGGGAATCTGGGTCATTTCGGATACTTGCTGAATGGAATAATAGGTCATGGAATTTTCCTCCTTGGTATTGACCTGAAATAATCTGGAAATAAGGGCTTGACCTTAAACTCGAGTTTAATGTTACACTAATTTTAGCGAAAATGCAAGAATTGCCGCCGGTTCTGGCGGTCTAGAGAATAGGAGGAAATAGGATGCAAAAAAGGGCTCATCACGGAAAATTGGGGGATACGAAATCTAAGACAGAATTTAAAAAC
>NZ_QRMX01000055.1:0-2907 GCF_003472805.1 Acidaminococcus sp. AM05-11
CAGGAACGTACCAGCAGCGGCAATTTCTACGCCATTCTCAGCCAATGCCTTACGGATTTTCTGGGTGAACTGCAGCGCTTTTGGTCCATCTCCATGAACACAAATGGTATCAGCCTTTACAGGAATCACCTTGCCGCTAAGGGTGGTTACCTTCTTATCCAGTACCATGGACAGCACCTGGGCAATGGATTTGTCTTCATCGGTAATCATGGCACCGGGCTGGGTCCGGGGCGTCAGGGAGCCATCTTCCTGGTAGCTTCTGTCCGCAAATACTTCGGAAGCCACTACCAGACCTACCTTTTCCCCTGCCTTGACACTTTCGCTGCCAGCCAGGGCATAGAGAATAATTTCCGGGTCTACATCATAGATGGCTTGGGCAATGGCTTCTGCCAGTTTGGGATCCTTGGCAGCCATATTGTACATGGCCCCATGGGGCTTTACATGCTGCAGTTTGGTGCCATGGGTCTTGGCAAAAGCGGACAAAGCCCCTACCTGATATACTACCATAGCGTACACATCAGCCGGAGACACAGCCATTTTCCGGCGGCCAAAGCCTACCAGGTCCGGATACCCAGGATGGGCTCCCAGAGCCACGCCGCTTTTCACAGCCAGGTCCACGGTCTTTTTCATCACGGACGGATCACTGGCATGGAAGCCGCAGGCAATATTGGCGGACGTAACCAAAGGCAGCACCTCTTCATCCAAGCCAATCTTGTAGGCACCAAAGCTTTCACCCAAGTCAGAATTCAAATCGATTTTCATTCCAGATTCCCCCTAACTCAATTTTTGCATGCAGCCAACTCTACAAACAATAAAACTTCTACGAACGTTAAACATTATACGGTATATATCGTTCGATTCATTTCACTTCACGTATTTTTCACATTATACTGTATACATTATCATAAATCGTTTCGTGAGTTACATTTTCCTTACATTTTATTCTTCTTTGTGGTATACTTATTCATGCAATGAGTATTCTCAGTGATGTAAATCCGATTGCTGAGGATGCTCTTTTTTTATTTGTTTTCAAGGAGTGATCTGGTATGCCCCAATCTCGCAAAGAAGAAATTATTTTTACCTGTATGATGGCTTTTGGCATGGTGCTTTGCATGTCCTGCTACAATTCCGTCTGGTTTGTCGGCTTTTCCGGTAATTGGGTGGCCTTGGCTCTGCACAACCTGTCCCGGGAATACTGGCTGGCCCTGCCGGTGGCCTATTTCATCGGTACGCCCATTTCCCACCGCCTGACCCTGCGGTTCTGGCCCTGGAAGCAAAAGTACTTTCCCATTGGCATGGGGATTTTTACGCCCCTGGTGATGGTTCCCCTGATGACCACCCTAATCCACCTGCTGCTGTTTCAGATTTCTGATCCAGCCGTAATCATTCCGGCGTATGGCCGGAATTACCTGGCAGCCATTCCCTTTCAGCTTCTGCTAGTTGGCCCCCTGGTCCGGTTCTTCTTCCGGAAACTGGTAGCCGAACGGAGACAGGAAGTTTCTGCTGATACTACCGCTCAGGAAAGCAGCTTGGAATAACGCCAAAAAAGAAATACCCCCAAGGACTGGTTAGCTAACCAGTCCTTGGGGGTATTTTTATACATTTTGTAAGGCGTTTTCTTTACGATAGGTCATCAGTGCCGCTTCTTTTAGAAATTCCCGCTGCTTGGCCAACGCTTCTTCCGCTTCTGTCAGCGTCACCAATTTAAAGCGGATTTTTTCTCCCGGACGCAGTTGGGCCAGCCGGGGCAGATCTGCCTGAACCACCTGGCCAATTTTCGGATAGCCCCCGGTGGTCTGCCGGTCCGCCATTAAGATGATGGGATTTCCGTCCGCCGGCACCTGGATGGAGCCAGAGGTTACTGGTTCAGAAATCAGAGACTTGCCCTTTTCCTTGTAGGTAAGAGGCTCTTCCCCGGACAGCCGGTACCCCATCCGGTCCGATTGGGGCGTAATGGTGTAGGGCCGGCCAAAAAAGATATGGTAACTCTCTTCTGTAAACCAGTCATACTGAAGCCCTTCCGCTACCCGAATGGGGCCAGGTTTCAACACGCCTCCATTAGGGAGGGACCAGCCCATACTGGAGAAGGCCTTGCCTCCCTGTTTGGAAAGCTCTGCGGCAAAGGCTTTTTGGCTTTCCGTCAGCGCTCCCACCGTTAGCTCTTCTCCGTCCTTTAAGGGTGCGCCTCCGACTCCGCCCAGTTTGGCCCGCAGGTAGGTGCTTTTGCTGCCCATAACCAGGGGCACGTCAAAGCCCCCAGCTACGGTAAGATAACCACGGGTTCCCGTTTTTGCCATGCCAAAAAGCAGGGTGCTGTCTTCTTTTACATAAATGGCCCGGTTCATAGGCACGGGCACACCGCCCAGTTTGGCCTGGAGGTCAGCACCCGTCAGGGCAAAGACCAGCCCTGCCGGCAGCTTTAGTACGGGCCCGCCCATGGTCATTTCCAGAGCCCCTTCCCCCGGCTTGTTCTGCACCAGTAGATTGCCCAATTCCAGGGACAAGGAGTCCATGGCTCCGCTGACCAGTACTCCATATTTTTGGTAGCCATACCGCCCCAGATCCTGCAGGGTCGTCAAAGGGCCGCCTTTCTTCACAAGGATGTTCATTGTACGGCATCTCCCTTCTCTTTGGCTGCAATCTCGGCATACTCTTCCGGCGTAATGCTGTAAAATTCAATTCTATCCCCTGCCTGGAGCACACTGGGATGCTCCGGATCCTGAGGCCGAAACAGTTCTAGGGGCGTCCGGCCAATCAACTGCCACCCACCAGGGGTTTCCAACGGGTAAGCCCCGGTCTGGGTACCGGCAATACCTACTGTCCCTTTGGGAATTACCAGTCTGGGCGTATCTCGGCGAGGGGTGGCAATGGCTTCCGGCAATCCCCCAATGTAGGGGAAACCGGGAG
>NZ_QRMX01000055.1:2917-4751 GCF_003472805.1 Acidaminococcus sp. AM05-11
GGCAATCCCCCAATGTAGGGGAAACCGGGAGCAAAACCAATCATGTACACCAGATAATCACCGCTAGTGTGAATTTTCACCACTTCTTCCGGCGTCATATGGTGGTACTCTGCCACATACTCCAGGTCCGGTCCAAATTCCCCGCCGTAGCAGACAGGAATCCGCACCTTTTCTGTTTCAGCAGCTTCGCTGATTTCCAGTTTTTTTAATCTCTTTTTTAATTCCATAGCTGCTTCCCGGTAGCCCTTGGACAGCACCGGATCCTCGGGCAACTGGGATTTCTGGGCCAGAACCAGGGGATCATAAAAAATGGTCACCCCCGTATAGGAAGCTTCAAATTCCTGGATACCCGGGAAGGGGTCCTCTTCCAGTGCCTTTACCAAAGCCCGGGCACAGCGCAGCAATTCCGGGTTGATGACATTTCCAAAAGACACCATAATGGCCGCCTCTCCCACAGGATGAATTTGGGCAGCCTGTAAATAGTCTTCTGCTTTATTCATGGCCTTCACTCCTTATCCCAAAAGCTGGGGCAGCATATGCAGCACGGTCTGCACGCCCATATACAGCATTACTACAAAGACAATCCAACCTGTGATAATCAACAGCTGAGAATGGTGATATTCTCCCACAATTTTCTTATTCCGGGCAGCCAGCAGCAGGGAGCCCAGGATAATGGGCAAAATCAATCCGTTCAGGGCACCTACTACTACCAGCACGGTAACCGGCCGTCCAATAAAGGAAAACACAAAGGACGATACCAGGATAAACGCAATAATCAAGTAGCGATGGTATTTTTCCAAAGTAGGGCTGAAGGTCCGGATAAAGGAAACGGAGGTGTAGGCACAGCCCACTACAGAAGTAATGGCAGCTGACCACATGACAATCCCGAAGATTTTATACCCTACATCCCCTACCGCCAACTGGAAAACAGAAGCCGGCGGGTTGGCAGGATCCAGGGTAAAGCCCTGGGCAATAACCCCCAAAGTAGCTAGGAACAGCAAAATCCGCATCAAGCTGGTAATACCAATGCCCATGAGAGAGCTGCGGTTTACCTGGTCCATATTTTCCACCCCGGAAATCCCCGCATCCAGCAGCCGATGGCCGCCGGCAAAGGTAATATAGCCGCCCACGCTGCCCCCAACCAAGGTCACAATGGACATCACGTCTATGGTATCCGGCATTACGGTCTTGGAAATGGCCAGTCCCAGAGGCGGATGGGATGTAAAGGCTACGTAGATGGTCAGCAATACCATCAGTCCCCCTACACACTGGGCAAATTTGTCCATGAGACTGCCAGCTTCCTTATTCAGGAAAATAAACACGGCAATTACTGTACTGATTAAAGCTCCTGCCACCGGAGAAATGCCAAACAGCACGTTAAGCCCCAGGCCAGCCCCACCAATATTGCCAATATTAAAGGCCAAGCCCCCGGCTACCACCAGTGCGGACACAAAATACCCCAATCCCGGCAGCACCAGGTTGGCAATATCCTGCCCTGGCTTTTTGGCTGCGGCAATAATGCGCCAAACGTTCAGTTGGGTAATGGCATGAATAATGATGGTAGCCAAAATCACGAAGCCGAAGCTGGCTCCCAATCTTCCCGTAAATACAGTGGTTTGGGTTAAAAAACCGGGCCCGATGGCAGAAGTAGCCATCAAAAAAGCAGCCCCAAGCAGAACACTCAAATTCGACTCTTTCATAACTAGGTTTCCTCCATTTCACGATTGGGTCAAAATTTAGAATGCAAACGGGTATTCCTTGGCTGCAAACCACCTTTAGCGCAGGAACGTACCAGCAGCGGCAATTTCTACGCCATTCTCAGCCAATGCCTTAC